>JAPFFX010000089.1 GCA_026645375.1 Citricoccus sp. WCRC_4
CAGTCGTCGTCGAGCCCCAGCAGGGTCGGCGCGGCGGCCACCGCCGCCCGCGCACCCGGGCCCCAGGCCAGCACCGGGATCCGGCCGGGCACCAGCGGGGACGGCGCCGGACGGACCAGCAGCGTCACGGGATCCCCGGTGCCGGGCTGGCGGAAGCACAGCCAGACCCCCTCGGGCCGGGACTGCACCGTGGGATCGGCGTGGCCGCGTTGCAGCACGCCCAGGGTCAGCCGCACGTCCACCGGGATCCCGGGTTCCAGGACGACCCCCGCATCCGGGGCCGGCAGGGCGCCGGACGGGGTGGTCGTGTGCATCCCTCCATTCTCCCGCACGCCAGCGGTCACGCGGATTCACGCTATTGCCGCCCCGGACCGGCCCGACGGTAGCGTGGAGCCCATGACAGAGCAGATGCACTATGCCGAGAACGTTCTCGGGCTCATCGGCAACACCCCGCTGGTGAAGCTCAACCGGGTCACCGAGGGCATCAGCGCCACCGTGCTGGTCAAGCCCGAGTACCTGAACCCGGGCGGATCGGTGAAGGACCGCATCGCCCTGGCGATGATCGAGAACGCCGAGGCCGAGGGGAAGCTGGCCGCCGGCGGCACCGTGGTCGAGCCGACCTCCGGCAACACCGGCGTCGGCCTCGCACTGGTGGCCCAGCTCAAGGGCTACCACTCCGTCTTCGTCACCCCGGACAAGGTCGGGCAGGAGAAGCGTGACGTGCTGCGGGCCTACGGCGCCGAGGTGGTCGTCACCAAGACCTCCGTGGCCCCGGAGTCCGAGGAGTCCTACTACGGCGTGGCCAACCGCCTGGAGCGGGACATCCCGGGCGCCTACCAGCCGAACCAGTTCTTCAACCCCTCCGCCCCGCAGTCCCACTACCAGACCACCGGCCCGGAGATCTGGCGGGACACCGCCGGACGCCTCACCCACGTCGTCGTCGGGGCCGGCACCGGCGGGACCGTCACCGGCACCGGCCGGTACCTCAAGGAGGTCTCGGCCGACCGCGCGTCGGGACCGGTCAAGGTGGTCGTCGCGGACCCGGACGGCTCCATCTACTCCGGCGGCACCGGCCGCCCGTACTTCGTGGAGGGCGTCGGCGAGGACATGATGCCCGGCAACTACGACCCGTCCGTGCCGGACGAGGTGATCGCCGTGGACGACGCCGCCTCCTTCGAGATGACCCGCCGCCTGGCGGCCGAGGAGGGACTGCTCGTGGGCGGGTCCTCCGGGATGGCCGTCGTGGCCGGGCTGCAGGCCGCCAGGGACCTCGGCGAGGACGACGTCATGGTGATCATCCTGCCGGACTCCGGCCGCGGCTACCTGGGCAAGATCTTCAACGACGGCTGGATGGACGAGCAGGGCTTCGAGACGGCGCCGGTCGAATCCGTGCTGCCGGCCGGCGGGGTGCCCGGGGGAGTGCCCGACGGCGGCGCCCCGGCCACCGCTGCCACCGCACCGGGCGCTGCGGGCAGCGCCCCTGCCGGCCACTGGGACGGCACCGTGAAGGACCTGCTGGCCGCGAAGACCTCGATGCTGCCCGGTTCCCTGCCGGACGTGGTGACCGCGCCGAAGGACGCCACCCTGGCCGACGCGATCTCCACCATGAACCGCTTCGGCGTGGACGCCCTGCCGGTGGTCAGCGCCCCGCGCGACGACCTGCGCGTGGGCGAGGTGCTCGGCGCGGTGGACGTGGGTGCGCTGACCGACCTGCTGGCCTCCGGGCGGGCCCGGCCGACGGACCCGGTCCTCGACCACGCCGGCCCGGCCCTGCCCAAGGTCAACGTCACCGCGACCCTGGCCCAGGCCCGCGAGGCCCTGCGCACCGCCCCCGCCCTGATGGCCACCCACCACGGCGTCGTGACCGGCATCATCACCCTGCACGACCTGCTGGCCCGCGTGGCCCGCTGACCTGCTGTCCCGCTCTCCCGTTGTCCCGCTGAAAGGATCCGTCATGACCGAACGTGCTGCCGAGCCCGCCGAGAATGTCCAGACCGACCGGCCCGCCGGGGCGGAGGACTACGACTACACCCTCCACCCCACCTCCGGCTTCAACACCCGCGCGATCCACGCCGGACAGGCCTTCGAGCCGATCACCGGCGCGGTCGTGCCGCCGGTGCACCTCTCCACCACCTACGCCCCTGAGTCCATCGGCACCCTGCGCCGGGGCTATGACTACGGCCGCGGCACCAACCCCACCCGTGATGCCCTCCAGGAGCAGCTCGCCGCGCTCGAGGGCGGGGTGGACGGCGCCGCGCGCGCCTTCACCTTCGGCTCCGGGCTGGCCGCCGAGAACGCGCTGATCCACGCGGTGGCCGCCCCCGGTGCGCACATCGTCATGGGCAACGACGTCTACGGGGGCACCTATCGCCTCATCGACAAGATCCTGGGCCCGTGGGGCATCGGTCACACCGTGGTGGACATGGGCGACGTGAACGCCGTCGAGCAGGCCATGGCCGCCTCGAAGGCCTCCATCCTGTGGCTGGAGACACCCTCCAACCCGCTGATGAAGGTCTCGGACATCGCCGCCCTCGCAGACGTCGCCCACGCCGGTGACGCCCTGCTGGTGGTGGACAACACCTTCGCCACGCCCTACCTCCAGCTGCCGCTGGAACTGGGCGCCGACGTCGTGGTCCATTCCACGACCAAGTACATCGGCGGGCACTCGGACGTCATCGGCGGCGCCGTGGTGGTCAACGACCCCGAGATCGCGGACAAGGTCCAGTTCCAGCAGTTCGCGGCCGGCGCGGTCAACGGCCCGCTGGACGCCTACCTGACCACGCGCGGGCTGAAGACCCTCGGGGTGCGGATGGACCGGCACGTGGCCAACGCCTCCACGATCGCCACCTGGCTGCAGGACCGTCCCGGCGTGGAGCGCGTCCTCTACCCGGGGCTGCCGGACCATCCCGGCCACGAACTGGCCGCGCGGCAGATGCGCGGCTTCGGCGGCATGGTCTCCGTGCAGTTCACCGGCGGGGCCGCGGCCGCGAAGCAGGTGGCCGAGTCCACGCGGCTGTTCCAGCTCGCCGAGTCCCTGGGCGGCATCGAGTCGCTGATGAACTACCCGGCCGAGATGACCCACGCCTCCGTGGCCGGCACCGAGCTGGCCGTGCCGGACAACCTGGTGCGCCTGTCCGTGGGCATCGAGGACGTGGCCGACCTGATCGACGACCTGGACTGGGCGCTCACCTCGCTCTGAGCCGGCGGTGCACCGGGGGCAGCCACAGCAGGGCGGCCCCGGCCAGCAGGACCGCCGCGATGGCGATCAGGGCCGGATGCCCGCGCACGACCAGCGGGATGCCCACGATCACCGCGACCCCGGTCAGCAGGCCCACCGCGCTGCGCCGGCCGCGCATCAGCTGGACGGCCCCGGCCCCCGTGGCCAGGGTGAGGACGCCGGTGAGACCGGCCAGGACGTACTGGCCGGTCGCGCCGTCGAGCGGTGCGTCGGGGACGATGCCGGTGCGTCCCGTGAGTCCGGCGACCAGGAACGCCGCGGCCAGCAGGAGGAACAGCACCGTCACCACGCCCCACCACCAGCGGGCGGTCCGCAGCAGGACGGAGCCACCGACGTCGGCGCGCGACTCGCGTCGCTGCCGCGCCTCGCGTTCGAACCGGGCCTCGGCCTCGGCGCGCTCCTGGCGGGCGGCGCGGGCCCGCTCGGCGTCCTGCCGCTGTCCGTCGAGGAACGAGCGCGTGGCCTTGCCGGCGGCGCGGGCGAAGCGGTGGTCGGGGTTCTCGTGAGGCACGTCTCGAGCCTAACGGCAGGGCCGGGGCGCAGGATGCGTTAGACTGGATCCACCATTCCGGTCAGAACCCCTGTGTACGCCCTCGCGAAGGGCGTCGAGTTGTGTGGCCCCTCCCGACACCGTGTCGGAGCAGCGGGCGGCCGGTCCTTCACACCCCAGCCGTTCCTCCGTCGAGGTCGTGGCCCGCCCGTGCGGTGTCCATCCCTGACGGAACCGGCCGGGCGCGGACCGCCAGGTGAGTATGGAACGGGCGTGATGTTGGACCGCGCCTCGGGGAGCACCGGAGAGAAGCAATCCGTTGCGTTGCGGCGCCCAACCGGCCGCACACCCGACCCTGAAAAGGAACACCCGTGTCCGAACACGCCCAGAATGACCACGCCCAGGCCGAGACCGAGATCGACGCCCAGGCCGACACCCAGACCGAGGCGCCGGCGGGCCCGGCCTTCTCCACCCTCGGCATCGACACCCGGGTCCTGGCCGCCATCGAGGACCTCGGCTACGAGACCCCCTCGCCGATCCAGGCCGAGACCATCCCGCTGCTGCTGCAGGGCCGCGACGTCGTCGGGCTGGCCCAGACCGGCACCGGCAAGACCGCCGCCTTCGCCGTCCCGGCGCTGTCCCGGCTCGCCGAGCTCGCCGACGTCAACGGCCCCGCGAACACCCCGCAGATCCTCGTGCTCGCCCCCACCCGCGAGCTGGCCCTGCAGGTCGCCGAGGCCTTCACCACCTACGCCAAGCACATCAAGGGCGTCACCGTGCTGCCCGTCTACGGCGGCGCGCCCTACGGCCCGCAGCTGTCCGGGCTCCGCCGCGGCGCCCAGGTCGTCGTCGGCACCCCGGGACGTGTGATCGACCACCTCCAGAAGGGGTCCCTGGACCTGTCCGACCTGCAGTACATGGTGCTGGACGAGGCGGACGAGATGCTGCGCATGGGCTTCGCCGAGGAGGTGGACCAGATCCTGTCCGCCACCCCGGACCAGAAGCAGACCGCCCTGTTCTCGGCCACCATGCCGCGCGCCATCCAGCGCATCTCCGGCAAGTACCTCAACGACCCGGTCGAGGTCACCGTCGCCGCGAAGAACACCACCGCCGGCAACATCCGCCAGCGCTTCCTGCAGGTCACCCACCAGTGGAAGCTGGAGGCCATGACCCGGATCCTCGAGACCGAGGAGCACGACGGCGTCATCGCCTTCGTGCGGACCCGCAACGCCACCGAGGAGCTCACCACCAAGCTCAACGCCCGTGGCTTCCGCGCCGCCGCGATCTCCGGTGACGTGGCGCAGAACCAGCGCGAGAAGACCGTGGAGAACCTGCGTGCCGGCCGCATCGACATCCTGGTGGCCACCGACGTCGCGGCCCGCGGCCTCGACGTGGAACGCATCAGCCACGTCATCAACTACGACATCCCGCACGACACCGAGGGCTACGTGCACCGCATCGGGCGCACCGGCCGCGCCGGCCGCTCCGGGGACGCCGTGCTGTTCATGACGCCGCGGGAGAAGTACCTGCTGCGCTCCATCGAGAAGGCCACGCGCCAGACCGTGGAGCAGATGCCCATGCCGTCGGTGGCGGACGTGAACTCCTCCCGCCTGGACAAGTTCAGCTCCCAGATCACCCAGACCCTGGCCGAGGGCGAGCTGGAGGTCTTCCGGGACCTGGTGGACTCCTACGTGGAGGAGAACGACGCCGCACCCGAGGACGTCGCCGCGGCCCTGGCGAAGATGGCCCAGGGCGGGCGGCCGCTGCTGGCCGAGGAGCCGGACCTGCCGCCGGCGAAGATGGCCCGCCGCGACCGGGACTTCGACGGCAACGACCGCGACGCGCGGGACGGCAGGGGCTCCCGCGGCCCGCAGCGCGGCCCCGCCGAGGGCAACGCCACCTACCGGATCTCGCTGGGCCGCCAGGACCGGGTGCAGCCGGGCAACATCGTGGGCGCCCTGGCCAACGAGGCCGGGCTGCGCTCGAACCAGATCGGGCACATCGACATCCGGTCGAACCACTCCCTGGTGGAACTGCCGGAGAACCTGACGGGCCAGCAGTGGGACGCCCTGGGCAACACCACCATCAACGGCCGTCCGATCGGCCTGCAGCTGGACACCGGCCGCCCCACGCGCTCCGAGCGTGAGGGCAAGCCGTTCCGTTCCGGCGGCGCCCACAAGGGCGGGCACAAGGGCGGTTTCAAGGGTGGCTTCAAGGGTGGCCGGAAGTCCTTCGACAAGCCCGCGCGCGACCGGTACTGACCGGTGACTGACGTGGCACTTCACCTCGATTTCGCATGAGCGGAAATCGCTGGTAGAGTTTCACGTCGTTGCCCCGATAGCTCAGTGGTAGAGCGCCATCTTGGTAAGATGGAGGTCCCGGGATCGATTCCCGGTCGGGGCTCTGGAATGAGAGCCCGTGCGCAGTATGTATCCGCGGCACGGGCGCTCTCATTCCGTGGCGGCGTAGCTCAGCTGGTTAGAGCGCACGACTCATAATCGTGAGGTCGGGGGATCGAGTCCCCCCGCCGCTACGGATCAGGACCCGGATCCCCTCGAGGGGATCCGGGTCCTTTCTCGTATGGGGCCATGGTCGTGTTCTCCTCTGGTCTGTGGTCTGGCGGTGGGTCAGCGGCTGAGCGGGACGTCGGCGACCGGCGGCAGCGTCGGCAGCTTCGGCTGCCGGACGGCCCCGGTGCGGTGGTGGGTGCTGTAGAGGGTGAGCCCCACGAAGGTGAGTCCGCCGACGAGGTTGCCCAGGACGGTGGGGATCTCGTTCCAGACGAGGTAGTCCATGATGGAGAACTCACCACCCAGCAGCAGCCCGGCGGGGAAGAGGAACATGTTGACGATGGAGTGCTCGAAGCCCATGTAGAAGAACAGCATCACGGGCATCCACATGATCAGGGCCTTGCCGGTGGTGGACTTGGACATGAAGGCGGCGACCACGCCGGTGGACACCATCCAGTTGCACAGGACGCCACGGATGAACAGGGTGAGCATCCCACCGGCGCCGAACTCGGCGTAGCCGACGGTGCGTCCCTCCCCGATGGAGCCGATCTGCTGGGCCACCTCGTTCGGCGGCGTGCTGAACCCGTAGGTCATGGTCACCGCCATCATCACGGCCACGAGGAAGGCACCGGCGAAGTTCCCCACGAACACCAGTCCCCAGTTCCGCAGCAGCCCGGAGAGGGTCACTCCTGGCCGCCTGTCGATCCAGGCCAGGGGCACCAGGGTGAACACCCCGGTGAGCAGGTCGAAGCCGAGCAGGTAGAGCAGGATGAAGCCGATCGGGAACAGCAGTGCGCCGATCAGTGCGTTCCCGGTCTGTACCGTGACGGTGATGGCGAAGGCGGCGGCGAGCGCCAGGATCGCGCCGGCCATGAAGGAACGGATCAGGGTGTCCCGGGTGCTCATGAAGATCTTCGCCTCGCCGGCGTCGATCATCGTCTTCACGAAGTCTGGGGGGCTCACGTAGGACATCGGACATCACTCCAAGCATCAGGTGGGTGCCGGCATTCCCGGCCTCTGCGGAGCCGGCGGGTTGCCGGCGTCCTCGGAATCTACGGAGCGGGGGTTTCACCGGCGTTTCGGGGGCCGCGCCATCGGCGTAAAAGTGATCTCTCACGGTCACGGCGGCACGGTGAGATGGAGGTCCCGGGCTAGACGGCCAGCCGATAACCCCGTTTGACCACGGTGGTCACGAGCCCGGACACCGGCAGCTGCCGGCGCAGGCGCCACACGAGCATCTCCAGGGCGTGCTCGGACTCGCACTGGCGCAGGGCCGCGACGAGGTGGGCACGGGTCAGCACGGCGCCCCGCGCGTCCGCGAGTTCGCGCAGCAGCGCGAGCGGGCCGGGCGGAAGCCGGACGGGCTCGGCCGCGTGCTCGGTGAAGTGCACCTGGTCGCCGCGGATCTCCAGGGGTCCCAGGCGGGTGTCCACGCGGAGGACCCCCTGCTGTTCCAGGTGCTCGCACACCAGCCGGATCATGGCCCCCAGGCGCCAGCGGGAGGGGATCAGCGGGCGCAGCCCGGCCTCGTGCAGCGGACCGGCGGTCACGGTCCCGACGACGGCCGTCGCCACGTCCGCCCGCAGCGCCTCGAGGAGGCCCTCCAGGCGCCCGTACTGCTGGGCGACGGCGAGGAAGGCCTCGACCGCGGGGGCCGCGGTGAAGGTGAGCACGTCGAGCTGGCGGTCGATGGCGGCGTCGATCATCCGCAGCAGGTCCGAGTCCTCCGCCGGGCGCGCCCACGTGTACGGCATCACGGTCAGCACCCGGGCCCCGGCCTTCTCCAGGCGGGAGACCTGCTGGTGGTCGAGCATGCCGTGCAGCTGGAAGGCCACGGTCCGTCCCCGGAGGTTCCGGGTGAGCAGCAGGTCCACGAGCGAGGCCGTCCGTTCGTCCTCCGGGGCGCCGACGTCCTCCAGGCCGGCGGCACGGACGGCCCCGCGGGCCTTGGGCCCGCGGACGAGGATCGCGGCGGCCTCGAGGGCGCGGTGGAGCTCGGTGCCGAGCCCGTAGGCGTCGGCCGCCTCCGTCCAGCGGCGCATCCCGTAGGCCGTGGTGATCACGGCGTAGTCCGGCAGGGCGTCGATGACCCGGCGGGTGTCCCGGTGCAGGGTGACGGACTCGGTCAGGGGGGCGATCCTCAGGGCCGGGGCGTGCATCACCTCGGCGCCGCGGCGCTGGAAGGCGCAGATGAGCTCGTCGCTGCGCCGGTCCGAGGTGACGCCGATGCGGAACCCGGCCAGGGTCTGGGGCAGTGACGGGGCCAGGTCGCTCATGCGGTCCCCGCCACCCCGGCCAGCTCCCTCAGCCGCTCCTCGGCTCCGGGCGCCAGCCGCACGACCTCGCCGATCACCAGGACCGCGGGCGAGCGCATGCCCTGGACGGCGGAGGCGGTGAGGATCTCCGCGAGCGGGGCGACGCAGACCCGCTGCCGCTCGGTGCACCCGCGCTCCACGATCCCCACCGGCATCCGGGGGTCCACGCCGTGCCGCATCAGCCCGGCGGCGGTGTGGCCGAGGGTGGCCACGCCCATGAGGACGACGGCGGTCCCGCCCAGCCGGGCCAGGCCGGACAGTTCCTGCTCGGAGAGCGGGTCGTGGCCGGAGATCACGGTGAACGCCTTGCTCAGTCCGCGTGCGGTCACGGGGATCCCCGCCGCGGCCGGGGCGGCCACCGCGGAGGTGATGCCCGGGACCACGGTCACCGGGACCCCGGCCTCCTCGCAGGCGGCCACCTCCTCGCTGCCGCGGCCGAAGACGAACGGGTCCCCGCCCTTGAACCGGGCCACGCGCAGGCCGGCCAGGGCCGAGGCCACGATCAGCCGGTTGATCTCCGCCTGCGGGACCTTGTGGTGCCCGGGCTGCTTGCCGACGTCGACCAGGCGGGCCCGGGGCGCCCACGCGGCCAGGTCGTCCGTGGGGGCGAGCCGGTCGTAGTACACGACGTCGGCGTGGGCCAGGACGCGCAGCGCGCGCACCGTCAGCAGGTCGGCCGCCCCGGGGCCCGCGCCGATGAGCGCGACCGAGCCCGGCTCCGGCACCGGCCCGGTCACCGTTCACCCCGCACGGGGATGCGCGGTCCCGCCAGGACCACCGGGCCCGCGTCGGCCGGTTCCCCCCATGTCCCCGGCTCCGCCGGGGCGTTGACGAACGTCCGGAACCGCCGCAGCCGTTCGGGGTCCTCGAGGGTCGCGGCCCACTCGTCCCGGTAGGTCTCCAGGTGGTCGGCGACCACCCGTTCCAGGTCCGCGGCGATCCCGAGGGAGTCCTGCACCACCACCTCGTGCACGTGCTCGATCCCGCCCGGCAGCTCCTCCATCCACCGGGCCGTGCGCTGGAGACGCTCGGCGGTGCGGATGTAGTAGACGACGTACCGGTCGATGTACCGCAGCAGCGTCTCGTCGTCGAGGTCCTTGGCGAGCAGCTGCGCGTGGGCCGGGGTGGCCCCTCCATTGCCGCCCACGTACAGGTTCCAGCCCTCGGAGGTGGCGATCACGCCGACGTCCTTGCCGCGGGCCTCGGCGCACTCCCGGGCGCACCCGGAGACGCCGAACTTCATCTTGTGGGGGCTCCGCAGCCCCCGGTAGCGCTCCTCGAGCCGGACGGCCATGGCCACGGAGTCCTGCACCCCGTAGCGGCACCACGTGGAGCCCACGCAGGACTTCACGTTGCGCAGGGCCTTCCCGTAGGCCTGGCCGGACTCGAAGCCGGCGTCCACGAGGCGCCGCCAGATCGGGGGCAGCTGGTCCAGGGTCGCCCCGAACAGGTCGATCCGCTGGGCGCCGGTGATCTTGGTGTACAGCCCGTAGTCCCGGGCCACCTCGGCGATCACCGCGAGCTTCTCCGGGGTGATCTCGCCGGCCGGGATGCGGGGGACCACCGAGTAGGTGCCGTCCCTCTGCAGGTTCGCCAGCGCACGGTCGTTGGTGTCCTGCAGCCCGCCGCGGTCCCCGTCGAGGATGTACTCGCCGTGCAGGGTGGCCAGCACGGAGGCCGCCACGGGCTTGCAGATGTCGCAGCCGAGGTTCACGGCCGGGTCCGCGGGCGTGCCGAAGCGGGCGACGATCTCGCCGAAGGTGGTCAGCCGGGTGGACCGCACGGCCTCGAACAGTTCCGACCGGGACAGGGCGAAGTGCTCGCACAGCGCGGTGGAGACCTCCACCCCCAGGTCGACCAGCTGCCGCTCCATGACCTTCTGGGCTGCCGGCAGGCAGGAACCGCACTGGGTCCCCACCCCGGTACAGGCCTTGAGCCCGGCCAGGTCCGGGCAACCACCGCACACGGCCCGGCGCAGGTCCCCGGCGCTGACGTCCCGGCAGGAGCAGACCTGGGCCTCGTCCGGCAGCGCCAGGTCCGGCTGGGCGCCGTTGCCGGCCGCCGAGAGGAACGCCCCGGCCTCCCCGGGCAGCTCGCGGCCGAGCATGGGGCGCAGCGCGGCATAGGGGCCCGCATCGCCCACGAAGACCCCGCCGAGCAGGGTGCGCGCGTCCTCGGAGACCACGAGCTTCTGGTAGACGCCGCCGGTGGGATCCGCGTAGACGACCTCCAGTGCGCCGGGGGTTGAGGCGAAGCCGTCCCCGAAGCTGGCCACGTCCAGCCCGGAGAGCTTGAGCTTGGCGGCCGTGTCGAAGCCGGGGAAGGTCCCGGATCCGCCGCACAGGCGGTCGGCGACCACCTCGGCCATCGTGTTGGCCGGGGCCACCAGCCCCATGCACTCACCCCCGAAGCTGGCGGCCTCGCCGATCGCCCAGACGTGCGGGGCCGAGGTCGCACAGGCCTCGTCGATGACGAACCCGCCGCGGGGACCGATCTGAAGCACGCCGGCACCGAGCTCATCGCGGGCCGTGATGCCGGTGGCCGCGACCACCAGGTCCACCCGGAGGTCCTCGCCGGAGGGGAAGCGCAGCCAGGGGCCCTCCAGCGCGCTGGGGCGCTCGCCGAGCCGCAGGACGTACCCCTGGTCCCGCAGCAGCCGGTTGAGGGTGCGCCCGCCGAACTCGTCCAGCTGGGCGTTCATGACCCAGGGCCGGGAATGCACCACGGTGACGTCCGCGCCCAGCGCCCTGAGCCCGCCGGCGGCCTCCAGGCCCAGCAGGCCACCGCCGATCACGGCGGTCTGCGGCGGGCGCCCCAGCCGGGCGGCGAGCTCGGCCACGCGGCCGCGCAACCGGTCGACGTCGTCGATGGTCCGGTAGACCTCCAGGTCCCCGGCCCCGGGGATCGCCGGCCGTGCGGCGTCGCTGCCGGTGGCCAGGACCAGGTCGTCCCAGCCCAGCGTGCTCCCGTCCGCCGTCGTGAGCGACCGCGCAGCGGGGTCGATGCCGGTGACCCGGCACCCGGTGTGCAGGCTCACCCGCGGGTCGTCCCAGGGGCCGGTCCCGGAGCCCAGGGGCAGGTCGTCGGTGGCGTCCAGGAAGCGCCGGGAGAGGGCCACGCGATCGTAGGGGGCCCTCGGCTCCTCGGTGAACAGGGACACCCGCAGGTCATCGCCGCGGGCCAGCAGGGCCTCCACCAGCCGGTGGGCGGCGGGGCCGCCGCCGACCACCGCCACGGTCCGGGTCGTTCGTCCGATCGGTCGCTCAGTCATGGGTCCATCCCCTCGCATCGAAGGATCTCCACGCTATGAGGAGGCCGTTTCCCCACCGTGTCCCCGGTGTAACGGCTGGGTGACGCACCCCTCACCGGGCCTCGGGGGATGGCGAGAGGACACCGTTGCACAGGCGAAACATCCCGGGTGACCCATGGAAACACGCGTTTCCTACGGTGGGTCCATGACCCTCACCGCGATCCACCCAGCGCCCGCTCCGACCGCCGCCACTGCCACGGACACGGCTACCGTCTGGCATCCGGTGTGTCCCCTCGACCGGCTCGAACCGCTGTGGGCCGAGGCCGCCCTCGTGGCGGGGGAGCAGGTCGCCGTGGTGCGGCTGCCCTCCGATGAGGTCATCGCCGTCTCGCACTGGGACCCGTACGCGAATGTCCCCGTCATGGCGCGCGGGATCGTCGGCTCCCGGCAGGGACGGCCCACGCTCGCCTCGCCCCTGCACAAGCAGGTGTACGACCTGACCACGGGCCAGTGCCTCACGGACCCGGCCCTGCGGCTCGCCACCTTCCCGGTGCGGGTCCGGGACCGGATCGTCGAGGTGCGCGCCGCGTGAGGGACCGGCCGGCCCTCATCGCCGTCTCCCACGGCACGGCGGACCCCGCCGGGCAGGAGCGGATCACCGCGCTGGCCCGGGCCGTGCGGACGCGGACGCCGGCGGAGGTCCTGCTGGCCCACGTGGACGTGCAGTCCCCGCCGGTCGGGGACGTGGTGGCGGGCCTTCCACGGGGCCGGGCCGCCGTCGTCGTGCCCGTGCTGCTCTCCACCGGATATCACGTGAAGGTGGACCTGCGCGAGGCCGCCGGCGGACTCCCCGTCGCGGGCGCACTGGGCCCGGACGAGCGGCTGGTGGACGTCCTCACCCGGCGGGCGCTGGACGCCGGGTTCGTGCGCGGGCGCCACCAGGTGGTGCTGGGCGCCGCCGGATCCACCGACGCCGGCGCCGTCGCCGACTGCCGTGCCGTCGCCGACCGGGTGGCCGCCCGGCTGCGCACCGACGTGGCCGAGGCCTACCTCTCGGCCGCTCGGCCGGACATCACCGACGCCGTCGGGGCCGCCTGCCGCCAGGACCCCGACCGGCCGGTGCTGGTGCTGAGCTACCTGCTGGCCCCGGGGTACTTCCAGTCCCGGCTGGTCGTCGAGGCCGCCGCGGCCGGAGCGATGGTCACCACGAGCCCGCTGCTGGGGGAGTCAGGACCGGTGCCGGAGGAGCTCGCGGACCTCGTGGTGAACCGGTACCGCGCTACCGTGGAGGGATGTTCAGTCCCTGGGAGAACGGCTCGACGGCCTACCGCATCACGCTGCTGACCGGCACGGGGCTCATCCTGACCGGCATCCTGCTGTCCATCCTCGGGGGAGCCCTCACCCTCACGCCCCTGCAGTGGGGTGCGATCGGGCTGATCGGCGCGGGCCTCATCACGCACCTGGCCGCGCAGGTCCTGCGGATCCGGGACGCCCGCCGGCGGCACGGACGGTAGTCTGGTCACGGCCAGCGAACCGTGACCAGGAGGAGCACCGTGGGCGTCAACCCGGACCTGCAGGGGCGGAGCTATCCGCCGACCCAGCCCTACGCCGTCGGGCGGGAGAAGATCCGCGAGTTCGCCGCCGCCGTGAAGGCCGGGCACCCGGCGCACTCCGACCTCGAGGCGGCCCGGGAACTCGGCCACGCCGACCTGGTGGCCCCGCCCACCTTCGCGGTGGTCCTGGCCCAGCGCGCCGAGCAGGCCGTCGTGAAGGACCCGGACTCCGGCATCGACTTCTCCCGCGTGGTCCACGCGGATGAGCGCTTCACCCACCACCGGCCGATCGTGGCCGGGGACGAACTGGTCGCCACCGCCACCGTGGAGACGGTCAAGTCCCTCGGCGGTCACTCGATGGTCACCACGCGCGCGGACATCGCCACCACGGCCGGGGAACCGGTCAGCACCGTGCGGTCCACCCTGCTGGTCCGCGGAGAGGAATGAGCATGCAGAAGGGCGACTCGATCGGATCGAGCACCATCCGCCTCGACCGCGCGGACCTGGTCCGCTACGCCGGTGCCTCCGGGGACTTCAACCCCATCCACTGGTCCGAGTCGACCGCCCGCTCCGTGGAGCTGCCCGGCGTGATCGCCCACGGCATGCTGACCATGGGGGCGGCGGTGCAGCTCGTCACCGACTGGTGCGGGGACCCCGGCCGGATCGTCGACTACCAGACGCGCTTCACCCAGATGGTCCCCGTCCCCGAGGACGGCGGGGCCACCCTGGAGATTGCCGGCAAGGTCGGGGCCGTGGACACGGAGGCCGGCACGGCCCGGATCGACCTGACCGTCACCGACCCCGGCAACGACGGCGCGCGGGTGCTGACCAAGGCGCAGGCCGTGGTCCGGTTGGCCGAGCAGTGAGGCTGGCGGACCACACCACCAGCCGCGTGGGCGGACCCGCCGAGCACTGGGTCACCGCCACCTCCGAGGCCGCGGCCATCTCGGCGATCCGCCTGGCCGACGAGTCCGGGAGCCCGCTGCTCGTGCTCGGCGGCGGCTCCAACACCCTGATGGCCGACGCCGGCTTCCCCGGCACCGTGGTCCAGCTCGCCTTCACCGGCATCGAGCAGCGCTCGGCCGTCACCGTGCGCATGGCCGCCGGACAGGACTGGGACAGGGCAGTGGCCTGGACCGTGGACCACGGCCTGTCCGGACTGGAGGCCCTCTCCGGCATCCCCGGATCCGCCGGGGCCACGCCCGTGCAGAACGTGGGCGCCTACGGTGCGGACGTCTCCCAGGCCCTGGTCTCGGTCCGCGCCTGGGACCGGCAGGCCGGCCGGGTCGTCGAACTCGCCAACGCCGACCTCGGGTTCGGCTACCGGGACTCGGTGATCAAGAGGTCGCTGCTGGAGGATCCGGAGGCGACCACTCCGCGCTGGGTCGTGCTCTCCGTGGACTTCAGGCTCCGGACCGCGGGCACCGCCGCCCCGGTCCGCTACGCCCAGCTGGCCCGGGCCCTGGGCGTGCAGGAGGGTGACACGGCACCCCTGGCCCTCGTGCGCAACGAGGTACTGTCCCTGCGGGCCGGCAAGGGCATGGTCCTGGACCCGGCCGACCACGACACCTGGTCCACCGGGTCGTTCTTCACCAACCCCGTCGTCCCGGACTCGGTCCGGGCCCGGCTGCCGGAGGGCGCCCCGGCGTTCGGCGCGGGGCCGGGCCAGGTCAAGCTCTCGGCCGCCTGGCTGATCGAGCACGCCGGCTTCGGCAAGGGCTACGGGCTGGGGGAGGCGGAGCGGCACCTGGCGCAGGGCCGCGCGTCGTTGTCCACCAAGCACACGCTGGCCGTGACGAACCGCGGCGAGGCCTCGGCCGAGGACCTGCTGGCGATCGCGCGCACGGTACGGGACGGCGTCGAGCGGGCCTGGGGCGTGCGGCTGCACCCCGAACCGGTGCTGGTGGGGTGCACGCTGTGATCCCGGACAGCCACCGCCCCTACGTGGCCGCACCGGAGCGGTACTCCTCCACGGAGTACCGCCGCGTGGGAGCCAGCGGCCTGCACCTGCCCCCGATCAGCCTCGGTCTGTGGTGGAACTTCGGGGACAACCGGCCCTTCGACGTCCAGCGGCAGATCCTGCGCCACGCCTTCGACCACGGCATCACCCACTTCGACCTGGCGAACAACTACGGCCCGCCCTACGGCGCCGCGGAGGAGAACTTCGGGCGGATGATGCGCCGTGACCTCGCCCCGTACCGGCACGAGATCATCGTCTCGTCCAAGGCCGGCTGGGACATGTGGCCCGGGCCGTACGGGAACCTGGGGTCGCGCAAGTACCTCATCGCCTCGGCGGAGGAGTCCCTGGACCGGATGGGCCTGGACTACGTGGACATCTTCTACTCGCACCGGGCGGACCCGCACACCCCGGTGGAGGAGACCGTCGGCGCCCTGGACACCCTCGTGCGGCAGGGCAAGGCCCTCTACGTGGGCATCTCCTCGTACTCGGCGGAGCGCACCCGGCAGGCAGCCGCCGTCGCCCGGCAGCTCGGCACCCCGCTGGTCATCCACCAGCCCGCCTACTCGCTGCTGAACCGCTGGGTGGAGGACGCGCTGCTGGACACCCTGGCCGAGGAGGGCATGGGCTCGATCGCCTTCACCCCGCTCGCCCAGGGGCTGCTGACGGACAAGTACCTGGACGACGCCGGCGCCGTGCCCAGCGGCGGCCGCGGCTCCCTGGCCGGGCACGTCACCGAGGAGAACCTGGCCACGGTGCGCGCCCTGGCCGGGCTGGCCGCCGAGCGCGGCCAGACCCTGGCGCAACTGGCCATCGCCTGGCTGCTCCGCGAGGGCGGGGTGAGTTCCGTGCTGCTCGGGGCGTCCTCCACGGCCCAGCTGGACGAGAACCTCGGCGCACTGGCGAACACCGCCTTCACGGACGCCGAACTGGACCGCATCGACCGGGTGGCCGGACGGGAGTCCACCATCAACCTCTGGGACGTGTCCTCGTCGATCTGAGCCGGGCCCCGCTTCCA
>JAPFFX010000239.1 GCA_026645375.1 Citricoccus sp. WCRC_4
GATGGTCGTGGTCATCCGGTCGAGCACGTCCAGGTCGAGCTCGTCGGCCAGGGCGGTCCAGGCCCGCTGCCGCAGTGCCTGGGGTGCGTACACCGAGTTGGCGCCGGTGAGGGTGACGCCGCGCAGGATGAAGGGTGCCACGGTGGTGGGCAGGTCCATGCCCTGGGCCAGCCCGCAGGCGGACACGGTCCCGCCGTAGTTCGTCTGGGCCAGGACATTGGCCAGGGTGGTGCTGCCGGCGACGTCGATCGCCCCGGCCCAGCGCTGTTCCTGCAGGGGCTTGCCCACCTCGTCGGAGAGCTCGTGACGGTCGAGGAGGTCGGCAGCGCCCAGGTCCCGCAGGTACTCGCCCTCCTCCTCGACCCGTCCGGTGGAGGCCACCACCCGGTAGCCGCGGCCGGCCAGCAGGGACACCGCCACCGAGCCCACGCCGCCGGCCGCACCGGTGACGAGGATGTCCCCGGAGTCCGGGGTGAGGCCGGCCTCGGCCAGCTGCAGCACGGAGATCATGGCCGTGAACCCGGCGGTGCCGATGGCCGCGGCGCGCTCCGGGCTGAGGTCCCGGGGCAGCTCCACGAGGGCCGCGCCGCGGACCCGGGCCCGGGTGGCGAAGCCGCCGTTGCGCGACTCTCCGATGCCGTCCCCGTTGAGCACCACGGTGTCCCCGGGGTCCCAGGCCGGATCGTCGGAGCGGGTGACCGTGCCGACGATGTCGATGCCCGGGATGATCGGCCAGTTCTGCAGCACGCCCCGGCCGGTGCCGGTGATGGCCATGCCGTCCTTGTAGTTGTAGCTGGAGTAGAGCACGTCCAGCTCCACGGGACCGCTGAGGATGCCCTCCTCGGCCGTCTCCTCCAGGCGCGCCTGCGCTCCCTGTGCCTCCACGATCACTGCCCGCATGCCTCACCCTTCCTGCCGGTGCCCCACGGTGGGGAACCGCTCCCACGTCACGCTACGGGCCGGCGTCGTCATCCGTCAGCCCCGCCCGCCCCTCGGACCTTGTGCCGCCACCGAGCCGCTGCCTACGGTGGCCGCACTCCACGGGCCCTCCGGGCCCGTGTGCTGGGTCCGCGTGCTCCTGTTGACGTGGAGACGGTGGGCCAGCAGTGGAAACGACGCAGAAGGGGAACACCATGGACGAGTCGAAGCCGGTGGTCGTCGGGGTCGACGGGTCGGACCAGTCGATCGAGGCCCTGCGCGAGGGCAGGGTCATGGCGGAGCTGATGAACGCCCCGCTGCTGGCCGTGGCGGCCTGGCAGTGGCCCGCGGCGAGCGGGGAGATCCCGGAACTGGTCGGCTACGACCCCGAACAGGAGGCCCGGCAACGGCTCGACGGGACGCTCGGCGAGGCCTTCGGCGACGATCAGCCGGCATCGCTGGAGACCGTGGTGCAGAAGGGCCAGCCCGCCCAGGTGCTCACCGAACTGAGCAGGGGCGCGCGCATGCTGGTGGTCGGCAGCCGCGGGCGGGGCGGGTTCCGGGGCCTGCTGCTCGGCTCGGTCAGTTCCGCGGTCGGCGCGCACGCCGCCTGCCCCGTGCTGATCATGCACGGCAAGACTGAGTAGGGCCCCTCCCTGCCGGTCCGGGATGCGGACCGTGGCCTGGGTGCAGCGTGCCGTGGCGTTGATCGGTGGATCGGGTCCCCTCCTGGCTCCGTCACGGGGACACTGTCAGCCGATCATGGCCACGGGCGGCGCCGCGGGCGTCAGCCGTGCCCCACGTGCCCGCCGGTCTCGGCCGCTCGCTCTGCCTCGGCGATGACCGGGATCGTGCGCAGGACGGAGTCCGGGTTCAGGGACATCGAGTCGATGCCGGCCTCCACCAGGAACTCCGCGAAGTCCGCGTGGTTGCTCGGACCCTGCCCGCACAGGCCCACCGTGATGCCCGCGGCCTGTGCCCGCCGGATGACGTCCGCGATCATCGACTCCACCGCCGGATCGCGCTCGTCGAACTGCCGGGCCAGGATCTCCGAGTCACGGTCCACCCCGAGCACCAGTTGCGTCAGGTCGTTGGAGCCGATCGAGAAACCGTCGAAGCGGCGGGCGAACTCCTCGGCGAGCACCACGTTGGAGGGCACCTCGCACATCATGTAGACCAGCAACCCGTCCTGGCCGCGGACCAGCCCGTTCGCGGCCATCGCCGCCAGCACCCGGTCCGCCTCGGGCACCGTCCGGCAGAAGGGGACCATGACGGCGAGGTTCGTGAAGCCCAGCCGTTCCCGCACCCGCCGCAGGGCGCGGCACTCGAGCTCGAAGCCCTCCCGGTACCGGTCGTCGTCGTACCTCGAGGCGCCGCGGAAGCCGAGCATGGGATTCTCCTCGGCCGGCTCGAAGGCCCGCCCGCCCAGCAGGTGCGCGTACTCGTTGGTCTTGAAGTCACTCAGCCGCACGATCACCGGACGGGGATGGTAGGGCGCGCACAGCTTCCCCAGCCCGGTGGCCAGCCGGTCGACGAAGTACTCGCGCGGGTCGTCATACCCCCTCGTCAGCGCGCGGATCCGCTCGGCGTCCTCGGCGGAGTCCACGCGCTCGGGGTGGACCAGGGCCATGGGGTGGATGCGGATGGCCTCGGTGATGATGAACTCCATCCGGGCCAGCCCCACCCCGTCCACGGGCAGCCGCCACCACCGGAAGGCCGCTACCGGGCTGGCCACGTTGACCATCACCTTCGTGCGGGTGCGCGGCAACCGCTCCAGGTCGACCTCCTCGGTGCGCCACCGCAACCGCCCCGCGTAGACGTGCCCCACCTCGCCCTCGGCGCAGGACAGGGTCACCAGCCCGCCGTCGGTCAGGTCCCGGGTGGCGGAGCCGGTCCCGACGACGGCCGGCACCCCGAGCTCCCGGCTCACGATGGCCGCGTGGCTGGTGGGTCCGCCGTGGTCGGTGATGATCCCGGCGGCCCGCTTCATCACCGGCCCCCAGTCCGGGTCGGTCATCTCGGCCACGAGGATGGCCCCGTCCCGGAAGCGGCCGATGTCCGCCGCGCTCCGGATCACGCACACCTCACCGGCGACGATCGCGTCCCCGATGGCCGCCCCCGTGGCCAGGGCGCGTCCCGACTCCTCGAGGTGGTGCACCGTGAACCGGGTGGCGCTGCGCCGGGCCTGGACGGTCTCCGGACGGGCCTGGACGATGAACAGCTCACCGGTGGGACCGTCCTTGGCCCACTCCAGGTCCATGGGGGCGCCGTAGTGACGTTCCACCGCCGCCGCCCAGCGGGCCAGCCGCAGCACCTCCGCGTCCGTGAGCACCAGCGCCCGGCGTTCCTCCGGCGAGGTCTCCACCAGGGCGGTCGGCGAGCCGGCGTGCTGCCCGTAGACCAGCTTGACCTCCTTGCCCCCCGCCGTGCGCTCGAGCACCGGCACGAGCCGGTCGTCATCGAGGAAGGGCTTGAACACCACGTACTTGTCCGGGTCCACGGTGCCCTGGACCACCGTCTCGCCCAGTCCCCAGGTCGCGCTGATGACGACGGCGTCCGGGAAGCCGGACTCCGTGTCCAGGGTGAACATCACCCCCGAGGACCCGGAGGCGGAGTCCACCATCAGCTGCACGCCCACGGACAGCGCCACCTGCAGGTCGTCGAAGCCCTTCAGGGCCCGGTAGCTGATGGCGCGGTCCGTGAACAGGGAGGCGAAGCAGCGGCGGCAGGCGTCCAGGAGCCCGTCCACCCCGCACACGTTGAGGAAGGTCTCCTGCTGGCCGGCGAAGCTGGCCTCGGGCAGGTCCTCCGCGGTGGCGCTGCTGCGCACGGCCACCGCCGGGTCTGTGATGCCGGTGCGCCGCGCCAGTTCGGCATAGGCCGCCGCCACCGCGTCCACGAGCGACGGCGGGAAGGGCGCGTCCAGGAACAGGCGGCGGATGCGCTCGCCGACCTCGCGGAGCGGCAACCCGCCACCGCGGCCACGGTCCAGCAGCTCCCGGATGCGGGGCTCCAGGCCGTTGGCCTGGACGACCTCCCGGTAGGCCTCGGCGGTGAGCGCGAAACCCCCGGGGACCTGGACCCCCTCGGCGGACAGGGCCCGGATCATCTCGCCGAGGGAGGCGTTCTTGCCGCCCACCCGGGGAAGGTCCTCCAGGCCGGCGGTCTCCAGCCAGAGGATGTGCTGCCGATCCATGTGCGCCTCCGCGGTACGGTCCCTGGTGGCAGACAGGGTAGGCCAGCGGCTCACCGCGTGGACAGGTCCGGCCGGCCTGCGCCGCACCCCTGGGCGCCTCCGCGGACCGACATCCCTGGGCTCCCGCCCGAACCGGCATCCCTGAGGGCCCGCCCGGACCGGCGCCCCGACGGGACGCCAGCACTTCCCCCGTCCGCCGGGCTGGCCCACAATGACCGCATGAGCCGGGGAGGATGGATCGTCGCGGCCTTGGTGATCGCACTCACGGGCTGCGAGGCGGGGGAGCCGGATACCGGGCCAGGGACCGATCCGCCGCCCGAGTCCCGTGCGCCGATCGCCGATCCCGGGGACGCCCCCGGGCCCGGGCTCGGCATCCCCACGTCAGAAGGCACCGACCGAGGATCCGGGCAGGCCGCCGGCACTCGGGCCCCGCACGTTCACCAGACCGCCCAGGGGACCTGTGACGACCTCGGGGCGGCGCAGGCGCTGCGGTTGTCGACCACCGATCCCGCGGCAACCGGGATCCTGGACCAGTGGGACGCGTGCCTGCGCACGGACACGACGCCCGCCTACACGTGGCTCCGCAACCGCACCGGCGCGGTGTGGATCCTGCGCACCACGCCCTGGGACGTCGTGCAGGAGCACCGCCCCGGGCGCACCCGCCTGGGGACCCTCCAGTCCGGGGTGATGCACCGGGCGGCCCAGGAACGGGGCAAGGCGTCCAACGCCTCGGCCTTCATCCTCCCCGGGGAGTCGATCTGGATCGCCGCCGAACCGGGCACGGTCACCGCCCAGGTGGGCCTGCCACTGACCGTGGCGTGGGCCGGCGCGGGAGAGATCCTCGCCCGGCTCGACGACCACGGTCAGGGGCTGCTGACCGACGCGATCGACCGGCGGGAGTCCGGACCCAGCACGGCCGTCGCCTGTGTCCTCGCGCTCCACGACTCCGCCCTGCGCAGGACGGACCTGTACACGGCCGACCTGCAGGACGTGCTCCGCGACGGCTTCGAGGACATCCTCGCGGACGAGGAGTGCGCCGAGCCGGCGCGCGAGACCATCATGGGCCGCCGGGGCCGGACCGTCTCGGTCCTGGACGACGTCCTCGAGGTGATCCCGGGCTCGGCGAGCACCCTGGAACAGATCAGCAGTGAGCTCGAGCCCTACCGGCGGGTCTACGGGACCATCGCCCTGGAACCGGTCACTCCCGCCGGCGGGGAGTCACGCTGACTGGGGTTCCGTGACCGACTCGTGCTGCTGGCGGCGGTGCAGCGGGCAGGAGGGGATGGCGTAGCGGCACAGCAGGACCGCGGCCACCACGCCGGAGCCCAGGACGCCGACGATGATTCCTGCTGGGGCGGGCAGTTCCTGGACCAGGACGAAGACGCCCATGGCCAGCACGAAGAAGCCGAAGCCCTCGCGCAGGGCGTTCTCGGGGATGATCCCGGTCAGCTTCGCACCGATCAGGGAGCCGACGATCGCGGCGGCGGTCACCCCGGCCACGAGCCCCCAGTCGAGCTGGACGCTCGTGAGGTAGCCGCCCAGGCCCGCGAAGGACTTCATGGCGATGACCACCAGGGACGTCCCGACGGCGGCCGGCATGGACAGCCCGCCCAGCAGCACCAGCGCGGGCACCACCAGGAAGCCGCCACCGGCACCGACGAGCCCGGTGACCAGGCCGACCACCAGGCCCTCGAGGATGACCTTGACGACGGGCAGCCTCTTCGCCTCGTCCCCGCCGGCGGCGGGCTTCTTCCGGCCCCGGATCATGGCAGCCGCGGTGGCGACCATCATCAGGGCGAAGGCGATCATCAGCAGGGTGCCGGGGATGTGGCCGCCCAGCAGCCCGCCGCCGAAGGCACCCACCATGCTCGCCGCCCCGAAGACGAGGCCGGTCCGCCACTTCACCCTCCCCTTGCGGGCATGGGAGATGACGCTGACGAGCGAGGTGGTACCCACCACGAACAGCGAGGCGGCGATCGCCTCCTTGGCGGGAAGCCCCGTCACGTAGGTGAGGATCGGGACGGTGAGGATGGACCCCCCGCCGCCCAGCAGGCCGAGGGAGACCCCGATCAGCACCGAGAGCGCGAGGGTGACGATGAGCGTGACGGTCATGGATGGTCCTTGGGAGTAGGCCGGGCGGGGCTGGGGGGAAGAGGGGGCCCGACGGCGGCGCGGAGGGGGGTGCGCCGCCGTCGGGCGGTCTTCGGTCAGCCGGCGGAGGGCAACTGCTGGATCGCGGACTGGGCGGTGGGCTCGGAGGCCGTCTTGTTCCAGGGCATCTTGGCCAGGACGTTGCCCATGGCGCAGGTGTTGGTGACGGCGGAGAAGCTCAGCCCGGCGCCGATGGCACCGGCCAGCATGCTCACCTTGGGGGAGACGAGCTTTCCGCCCAGCATCCCGGCCAGCACGAGGGAGCCGGCGGCCATGCGGACCTGGCGCTCCAGGGACCAGCGCTGGGCGCCGCGGACGACGTCACCACCGGCGGCCTCGAAGGCGGGAACGCCGCCGGTGAGCACCGTGGCGTTCTCCAGGCCGGCGGTGTTCAGCCGGGTGCGGGCCTGCCCGGCGCGGACGCCGGACTGGCAGACCAGGACCACGTGGCGGTCCAGGCGCTCGGCGAGTTCGTCGGCGTGCTCGGACAGCAGCGGCAGCGGGACGTTGTAGGAACCCTTGATGTGCAGGCCCTCGAACTCCGCGGCGGAACGGACGTCCAGCACGATCAGGTCATCGTGGCGGTCGATCCATTCGCGCAGGGTCTGGGCGTCGACGGTGGTCTGGGCGGAGGCGGGGGAGGTCAAGAGGCTTCTCTTCCGTTCGTCTGGATGTGACTCCATGAGTCTGCCACATACCCCCTAGGGTATGCAACACACCCCCAGGGGTATAGAATGGTTGAAGCCGATCCCTCCATTCCGACCCGAGGAGTACCTCATGGAACTTGACGCCACCGAGCTCAAGCCGGTCCTCAACAGGCTCAAGCGTGCCCAGGGCCAGTTGTCCGCGGTCACCCGCATGCTCGAGGAGGGCCGCGACTGCAAGGACGTGGTCACCCAGTTGGCCGCCGTCTCCAAGGCGCTGGACCGGGCCGGGTTCGCCATCATCGCCACCGGTCTGGAGCAGTGCCTGCTCAAGGAGGACGGGTCCATGGACAAGGCGGACATGGAGAAGCTCTTCCTGTCCCTGGCCTGAGGCCCCGCCTGCACCTGATCCCGGAGCCCC
>JAPFFX010000091.1 GCA_026645375.1 Citricoccus sp. WCRC_4
GGGGTGTTCACCCGCTCCGGACAGATCTGCTTCGCCGTCAAGCGCATCTACATCCCGCAGAGCATGGAACGCGACTTCACCGAGGCCCTGATCTCCAGGGTCCAAGAGTACCGGGTGGGCCACGGCCTGCGCGAGGGGGTGGCCTTCGGGCCCATGAACAACAAGATGCAGTTCGACAAGGTCAATGAGCTGATCGCCTCGACCCGGGACACCGGGGCCGACATCGTCGAGCTCGGCACCAAGGACGAGGCCACCAATTGGGACAACGGCTACTACATGCTGCCCCACGTCGTGCGCAACGCCGAGCACTCCAGCCAGATCGCGACCTGCGAGCAGTTCGGGCCCGTCATCCCGCTGATCTCCTACCCGAGCGTGGACCAGGCCGTCGAGTGGGCCAACGACAGCGAGTACGGCCTGGGGTCCTCGGTGTGGACCTCGGACCCGGAAGAGGGCTTCGCGGTGGCCAACCGGATTGACTCCGGAAGCACCTTCATTAACAGCCACGCCTTCGAATCCCTCGATTTGCGGATGCCGTTTGGCGGCATCAAGCACTCGGGGCTGGGACGGGAGTTCGGCGAAGCGGGCATGCGCTCCTACGTCGAAGAGCACGCCGTCCGCCTGCTCAAGTGAACCCGACCCCATTGACCAAGGAGCATGCCATGAAGACCACGGCGGCCATCGCCCGGGAGCACGGGCAGGAACTGACGATCGAGGAGATCGATCTCGATGAGCTGCGGCCCCACGAGTTGAGGGTGCGTATCGTGGCCTCGGGGGTGTGCCACACCGACGCCATCGTTCGGGACGGGGTGTACCCGACCCCGCTGCCGGCGGTCCTGGGTCACGAGGGAGCCGGCGTGGTCGAAGCGGTGGGCCAGCACGTCACTACCGCCAAGGTCGGGGACCATGTGGTGCTGGCCGCGGCCTACTGCGGACACTGCCGGCAATGCATCTCCGGAAACATGGTCTACTGCGAGAACCTGTTCGCACAGGATTTCGGCGGCCGCCGTGACGACGGATCGACCGCGTTCAGCAGCAACGGGGAACCAATCTCGTCCCACTTCTTCGGTCAGTCGTCCTTCGCGGCCTACGCCAACGTCACCGAGACCAGCATCGTCGTCGTCGACCCCGACCTGCCGTTGGAGACGATCGGGCCGCTCGGTTGCGGACTGCAGACCGGCGCCGGGGCCGTGCTTAACGAGCTCAAGCCGAAGATCGGTAGCACCGCAGCGGTCATCGGAACCGGCGCCGTAGGATTCGGGGCCCTCATGGCCGCCGCCGCCGCGGATTGCAGGCTTGTCATCGCCATCGACATCAACGACGCCCGCCTCGAACTGGCCCGCGAGATGGGGGCCACGCACACCATCAACAGCAAGACGTCGAACATGCTCGACGAGATCGCGAAGATCTCAGCGTCCGGCGTGGACTACATCGTCGACACGACGGCCAACCCCTCGGTCCTCCACGACGCGGCCCAGGCACTGGCCATCCGCGGCACCCTGGCCACCGTGGGCGCCGCAGCCCCCGGAACGGAAGCGAGCTTCGAGATCGGCGGGTCGCTGATCAAGGGATGGACGTTCAAGACCATCGTCCAGGGCAGCTCGATCCCGCAGGAGTTCATCCCCCGGCTGATCGGGCTGTGGCGCGCAGGCCGGTTCCCCTTCGACCGGCTCATCAAGCAGTACCCCCTGGACCAGATCAACCAGGCCTTCACGGACTCGGCCGAAGGACGGGTCATCAAGCCGGTTGTCATGCACTGACCAGCACCGGAACACAACGTCCCGGATAACCACCCCCGGCCCGTCGACCCGGTGGTGCAGATCGCCTCGGCCACCGCGGGCGAGGTCCTGCACCTGCCGGACGGTGGACGCGCAGCGGCCCGGAACGCCCGGCTCGCCGCGCCTGACGCATGGGATCGCCACCTGTCCCGAATCCACGAACTCGGGGTCGCACGCATCCTCCAACCGGCCGCAGCCTGACCCTCCTCCCCCACCAGAACGGTTCATCATGACCAGTCTTCCTGCCACCCTGAAGCGGCGCAGTCCGCTGCTCGTGGTCGCCCTGTGCTTCGCCGTCATCGTCCTCGACGGCTACGACCTGATGATCTTCGGGGCCATCGTCCCGGTGCTTCTCGAATACCAGGAGTGGGGACTGGGCCCCAGCGAGGTGGGCATCATCGGCAGCCTCACCACCTTCGGCATGCTCGTGGGTGCCCTGCTGGTCGGCACGCTCTCGGACATCTTCGGCCGACGCCGGGTCTTTTTGATCAGCACCATCTGGTTCAGCGCGATGACCCTGCTCAGCGCCATTGCCCCCACCCCGGAGCTATTCGGGGGACTCCGCCTGCTGGCGGGGATCGGACTGGGCGGTGTCATGCCGACGGCCATCGCCCTGACCGTGGAATACGCTCCGGCCGGACGGAAGCAGTTCTACAACGCGATGATGTTCGTCGGCTATTCGGTCGGCGGGGTGCTCGCCGCCCTCCTGGCGCTCTTCCTGGTCCAGCCCCTGGGATTCCGCTGGCTGATCGCCTTCGGAGCCGTTCCGGGCCTACTCCTCGTTCCGGTGATCGCGAAGTACCTGCCCGAGTCCATGAGCTACCTCATCAGGCAGGGCAAGGCCGAACAGGCCGGCGAACTCGCCCGGTCCTATGGCCTCGAGCCGCCGGCCAGCAACCCGGCCACGGCGCAGGGGCGGACCGGGGCACTGCGCTACCTGATGGGTCCGCGGCGCCTGCGCCCCCTCGTGTTGTTCTCGATCGCCTCCTTCGCCGGCCTGCTGCTGGTCTACGGGCTCAACACCTGGCTGCCACAGATCATGCGCTCGGCCGGGTACCCCCTCGGCTCCTCGATCAGCTTCCTGCTCGTCCTCAACCTCGGCGCCGTCGTGGGCACCATCGCCTCTGCCGCCCTGGCCGACCGGGTCGGCTCGCGGATCGCGGTGACCCTGGCCTTCGTCGCAGCGGTCGTCACGCTGGTGGGCCTGAGCCTGCAGCCGAACGCCGCCCTGCTGTACGTGTTCGTGGCCCTGGCCGGACTCGGCTCGATCGGCACCCAGATCCTCGTCAACGGCTACGCAGCCGCCTACTTCCCGGCATGGACCCGGGGCACGGCCGTCGGCATCACCCTGGGCGTCGGCCGGCTCGGGGCAGTCGTGGCACCGCTCATGGTGGGCTTCATCCTCGAATCGGACCTGAGCTTCCAGTGGAACTTCTACGCCTTCCTGCTGGCCGCGGCCCTCGGACTGGTGGCCATCCTGTTGATCCCACGAGAGAGGAATCCAGCCGCGCAGCAGGCGTCACCCCCCGCAACCACGGCGGCCTCCGCCCCTGACTGATCGGCCGGAGAGTGCTGTTGCGGGCCGATGCCGCGGCCGTCTCAGCCGTCGACTGCTTGCCTCACCCGACCCAACACCTCTTCGATGAGGTCCACACCAGATATTTATGAGTCGACCTTAAATGAGTATTCTGAATCGATATAAAGAACTACTATGACGTCTTCATCTTCGACACGACGTGACGCACGACACATTAGGTGCCCGAGAAGTTCAGCCCAGGAGTCCTTGGATGTTTATTGCGCCCACTGAAGTCGTCCTCGCCACCACCTCTGGGGATCTCGAGCCGGCACGCGCCCAAGCAAAATCGTGGCGATCCCGCGAGATGGGCATTGCCGACAAATACCTTTCCGGCCGCGCCCTCGCAGACCTCGTCGAGGCGTCGGAGCGGTTGGACGACACCAGTTTCGCGCGGACCGTCATGGCCGTTCAGGCCGCGCGTACCGGTCATTTCGCCCCCATCCCGAACATAGACTCCGCCGTGGAAATCTTCCGCGAGTTCCTCAAGGACCAGCGCATCGATGGGTGGCTCTACGTTCAGGAACCGGACGGTTACCTGCACCCTTACCTGGTCATCGACATCACCATGGAGCACGGTGACCGGACGCGGGGGCCGCGCATCAAGATCACCATGGAAGCGGACAACCCCACCGTCAAGCGCCCCGC
>JAPFFX010000131.1 GCA_026645375.1 Citricoccus sp. WCRC_4
ACGTGCACCTCGCGTACTGGCACCCGTCGACGACGATCCTCGAGTATATCCCGTGGATCAAGGACCGCTTGCATGAGCCGGCCGTGACCATCGACTCCCGGACCCTGCTGGGCGAGCTCGGGGACGCTCGGGCGATCACCGCTGAGGACCTGGGCCGTTTTCAGTCCCACGCTGTCTTCACCGAGACGGTCCATCCACAGAACATTCGCACGCTCGCTTGCGACGCGGACATCCTGCCGGTGGTCCTGGGCGGAGATGGTCAGGTGCTTGACGTCGGACGGACCCAGCGTCTATTCCCGGCTCGGCTCCGACAGGCGATCGCGACCAGGGACGGCGGCTGCGCTGCACCAGGATGCAGTATCCCCGCCCCGTGGTGCGACGTCCACCACGTGGAGCACTGGGAACACGGTGGACCGACGTCCACGGACAACGGGGTACTGCTGTGCAACCACCACCATCACTCGGTACATGCCGGCGCCTGGGAGATCGACATGAGATCGGGGCGACCGTGGTTCATACCGGCTCCCTACCTGGATCCACGGCAACGGCCCCAGCGCAACCGATATTGGCGGCAGTAGTGGGCCCCGCGCCGGCGGTCTGCCCTGGATCTGTGGGATGTCCTGTGCCTGTGGGATGTCCTGTGGCCGGGATCGGTCCTGTGTCTCAGGTGAGTCCTCTGGTGACGACGGGCGCGGGCTCACGACCCATTGCCGACGTCCGGCCGTCCTCGCCCGGCCGTCTCGTGACTGCGGCGCTTGGCGCGCGTCCCCTCGGCACGGGCAGCATGGGCACCGGGGTCGGCACCGTCGTCGGGGTACCGGACGTGTTCCAGCACCAAGGCGTGCGGCGGTGCGAGCTTGGTCTGCGAGTCGCGGACCATGGCCTCCAACCGGTCGGCGACCCACCCCTGCTCGTGACGGCCCTCCCCCACCTGCACGACGGCGGCCACCAGCGCCCGCACCATGTTGTGGCAGAACGCATCTGCCTGCAGCCGGGCGGTGATGACGCCGGTCCGGTCGTCACGGGTGAATCCGAAATCCTGCAGTTCCCGGATCGTCGTGGCACCGTCGCGTGGTCTGCAGAAGGTCAGGAAGTCATGCAGGCCCAGGACGGATACCGCCTCCGCATGCATCGCCTCGACGTCCAGGGCGGTCTTGTGCCAGAACGTGTAGCGGCGGTTCAGGGGGTCGCGGGTCTCCGGGGAGTCACTGATCGCGTAGCTGTAGGACCGCCACAGGGCGGAGAACCGCGCGTCGAAACCCTCGGGGGCCCGTGCGGCGCGGTGGATGGTCAGGGCCCCGTGCTCGCGGCTGAGGGCGCCGGACAGTCGCCGTACCAGCGTCGACGCCGGCTCCAGACCCTCGCGGCCGCGCGTCACCCCCAGCCACTCAGCCTCAGTCAGGTCGAAGTGCACCACCTGCCCACGGGCGTGCACGCCCGCGTCCGTGCGACCCGCGACGACCGTCCGCACGGGACGGCGGATGATCATCCCCAGGCCCTCTTCCAGTGCCCCCTGAACGGTGGGCAGGCCTGGTTGGGTGGCCCAGCCGTTGTAGTCCGTGCCGTCATAGGCGAGGTCCAGCCGCACGCGGACGAGTGCGGGCTCCGAGGGTGCTTCAACAGACAGCGCCGATTCGCTCGGTACGGCTTCGGGCGTCGAGGGCATGGGGTTCATCCTAGGACGGTGACCGGGCCGACTCGGCCGGGACGGCAGAATGACAGGCATGGAACCGTGGATGTCGTACCTGCTGACCGTCACCCCGGGCATCGTCCTGGTGGCTGTGGTCGTGATGCTGCTCCCACGTCAGGCCCACGGCGTGCGGATCCTGGTGCTGATCCTGGGATTCATCTTCGCCCGAGACGCGATGACCTCTCACGGGCTCTGGCAGTTCGGCACCGTCGACGTCGGCTCCGCCTCCGAGCGCGTCCCGTTCGAGATACCGCGGCTCTGGCTGCGGTTCACGGACGATCCGATCGCGCTGCTGGTGCTGGCGATCGCCTCGCTGGCGTTGGCGGCCGGCGCCGTGCTGGCGTGCCGGGAACAGCGCTGGACCGTCCTGTGGACCGGACGCCGCTGGTGGACCTCGGTCCTGGCCGGATTGCTGGGCATGGCCGTCATCGTGCTGCCGTTCCTCTGGCTGTACGGCACGATCGGCCAGTGGTTCCCGGCACTGCCGGCCGGAATGCCGGTGATACCCATCGAAGACCGCGGCGGCAGCGTAGCCGCTGGGCTGCTGATAGTGCTCGCGGTGTTCGCCCTGTGCGGCAACCTGCTCGAGGAGGTGCTGTTCCGCGGATTCCTCCAGTCGCACCTGGAGGACGAGAGCCCCGGCCGGACCGGTCGCTGGAGGGCCGCCTTGCTCTCGGGCCTGATCTTCGCCGCCGGACACCTGTTCCTGGCCTACACCGTCACCGACGTCGGCTGGCCGCTGATCGCGTTCGCCCTCTTCGAAGGACTCGTCTGCGCCATCGTGGCGCTGCGGCACGGGGTCCTCGGGTCGACGGTCGCCCACGGCGGCGCCATCTTCGTGCTGGCGTCGGGGCTGGTCTGACCCACCCGCCGCCGGTCCGGATCATTCACCGCCGCTCCCAGGCAGGTCTGGCCCGCCTGCCGCCGGCCTGGGGCTCGCACACCACCACTCCATCCCCTCAACGAAACGACCCGCCTCCCCCACACAGGTGGGGAAAGCGGGTCGGAACGACGCAGTCGTCGTGAACAGCGGGGCTGTCACGGACGGCGGGTGAGGATCACTTGTCCTCGGACTTCTCCTCGGCCGGAGCCTCGGTGGAGTCGGCGGACTCGGCCTCGGCAGCAGCCGGGGCCTCAGCCTCAGCGGCCGGAGCCTCAGCGGTCTCGGCCTCGTTGACCGGAGCCTCGGTGGCCTCGGTCTCGGCGGCCGGGGCAGCCGGAGCGGCGGTCTCGGTGGCCTTCTCGGCCTCCTGGACCACGGCCTGCTTCGGGGACACCGGCTCCATGACGAGCTCGATGACGGCCATCGGGGCGTTGTCGCCGTGACGGTTGCCGATCTTGGTGATGCGGGTGTAGCCACCCTCGCGGTTGGCCATGGCCGGTGCGATCACGGTGAAGAGCTCGTGCACGATGGTCTTGTTCGTGCGGTTCTTCGCCGAGATGATGCCCTGGACCTTGCGGCGGGACGCGAGGTCACCCTTCTTGGCGAAGGTGATCAGGCGCTCGGCGAAGGGACGCAGGCGCTTGGCCTTGGTCACCGTCGTGGTGATCTTCTTGTGCTCGAACAGGTTGGCCGAGAGGTTGGCCAGCATGATCCGCTCGTGGGCAGGGCCGCCGCCCAGGCGCGGTCCCTTGGTGGGGGTAGGCATTGGTGATTCTCCTCAGATGGACCCTGACGGCTGCCGGCCATCAGGACGCTATGGGTGGTGGTACGGCGGCTCAGTAATCGGCGCCGTAGGACTCCTCGTCCGACTCCTGGGAGTGCAGCGAGGGGTCGTAGCCAGCCGGGGAGTCCTTCAGGGACAGACCCAGTTCGGTCAGCTTTTCCTTGACTTCGTCGATGGACTTGGCACCGAAGTTCCGGATGTCCATCAGGTCGGCCTCGGAGCGAGCGACCAGCTCGCCGACGGTGTGGATGCCCTCGCGCTTCAGGCAGTTGTAGGAGCGCACGGTCATCTCCAGCTCCTCGATCGGCAGGGCCAGATCGGTGGTGATGTCGGTCTCCGTCGGGTTCGGGCCGATCTCGATGCCCTCGGCCTCGACGTTCAGCTCGCGAGCCAGCCCGAACAGCTCCACCAGGGTGGTGCCGGCCGAGGCCACGGCGTCACGCGGAAGCATGGACTCCTTGGTCTCGACGTCGAGGATCAGGCTGTCGAAGTCGGTGCGCTGCTCCACGCGGGTGGCCTCGACCTTGAAGGTGACCTTCAGGACCGGGGAGTAGATGGAGTCGACCGGAATCCGGCCGATCTCGGCATCCGCGCTCTTGTTCTGGGCAGCGGTGACGTAGCCGCGGCCACGCTCGACGATGAGCTCCATGTCGAACTTGCCCTTGCCGTTCAGCGTGGCGATGTGCAGGTCCGGGTTGTGGACCTCGACGCCGGCCGGGGACGTGATGTCCGCGGCGGTGACGACGCCGGGGCCCTGCTTGCGCAGGTAGGCCACGACGGGCTCATCGTGCTCGGAGGAGACCGACAGCTTCTTGATGTTCAGGATGACCTCGGTGACGTCTTCCTTCACACCGGCGACGGTGCTGAACTCGTGCAGCACCCCATCCACGCGAATGCTGGTGACAGCAGCGCCCGGGATGGAGGACAGCAGGGTCCGGCGAAGGGAGTTACCGAGGGTGTAGCCGAAGCCCGGCTCCAGGGGCTCGATGACGAACCGGGAGCGGTTGTCGGATACGACTTCTTCAGTCAGCGTGGGGCGCTGTGCAATGAGCACTGACATTTCCTTTCGGCGAGCGTCCGCCATATGACGCACACGATGGGTGGAAACGAATGGGGTGGGCTGGAAGCACCGGCGCGCACGCCCCGCGGCGGGCGGCCCTCACGAGAGAACTCGAATGAGGACCGCACGCCCGGGGCGTGCGCTCGGCACGGGGGTCAGACGCGGCGGCGCTTGGCCGGACGGCAACCGTTGTGGGCGGAGGGGGTGACGTCCGAGATGGAGCCCACCTCGAGCCCGGCGGCCTGCAGCGAACGGATCGCGGTCTCGCGGCCGGAGCCGGGACCCTTCACGAACACGTCGACCTTGCGCAGCCCGTGCTCCTGAGCGGCCTTGGCGGCCTTCTCAGCGGCCATCTGGGCGGCGTAGGGGGTGGACTTGCGCGAACCCTTGAAGCCCACCTCGCCGGCCGAGGCCCACGAGATGACAGCACCGGTGGTGTCCGTGATGGACACGATGGTGTTGTTGAAGGTGCTCTTGATGTGGGCCTGGCCCACGGTGATGTTCTTCTTGTCCTTGCGACGAGGCTTGCGGACACCCGCAGCACGTGTCTTGGGGGGCATGTGTGTCTCCTACGAAAGCTGGATCTGGGCGGGACCCGGACTCGCTGTGCGGCACAACCGTGCAGCCAACCGGGTCCGGATCGAGGCGATAGAGCCGGGAAGGGTTACTTCTTCTTGCCGGCGACGGTCTTCTTCGGACCCTTGCGGGTACGGGCGTTGGTCTTGGTGCGCTGGCCGCGGACGGGAAGTCCACGACGGTGACGCAGCCCCTCGTAGGAGCCGATCTCCACCTTGCGGCGGATGTCCGCGGCGACCTCGCGCCGCAGGTCGCCCTCGACCTTGAAGTTGGCCTCGATGTAATCGCGCAGACCCACCAGCTGTTCGTCGCTGAGATCCTTCACGCGGGTGTTCGGGTCGACCCCGGTCGCTGCCAGGGTCTGCTCGGCGCGGGTCTGGCCCACACCGAAGATGTACGTGAGAGCGATGACGATGCGCTTCTCGCGCGGGATGTCGACGCCTGCTAGACGTGCCATATGGCCGTCCTCCTCGTTCTTCTGAAGCAAAGGTCTGCACCAGCACGTCCCCTCCCCCGGGAATCCTGTGACGTGGATTCCCTGCGGTGCCCTGTACGGCGGTCCCGGCGAAGTTCCGGGTTCTCAATCCGCCGACCGGCGTCTCACGCGGTTCGGGTCCCCGGCCTCTGCGTCCAGGGGTTGCCGTGGTCATCCGTGGATGACGGCGGCTGTGCTGCTGTTCGGTCCGGAATGGACCAGGTCCGTCAGGACCGGTGCTGCGCGTGGACGATCCCGTCGTGAGACGAGGTCAGCCCTGGCGCTGCTTGTGGCGTGGGTTCTCGCAGATCACCAGAACGCGGCCCTTACGGCGCACGACCTGGCACTTGTCGCAGATCCGCTTCACGCTCGGCTGAACCTTCATGGTTCCTCCTCCAGCGCTAGCTGTTCAGTTAGCAGTTGAGTGGGTGGGTTTACTTGTAGCGGTACACGATCCGACCCCGGGTGAGGTCGTAGGGGCTAAGCTCCACAACGACCCGGTCCTCGGGGAGGATTCGGATGTAGTGCTGACGCATCTTTCCCGAGATCGTGGCCAGAACGACGTGATCGTTCTGGAGGCGGACGCGGAACATTGCATTCGGCAATTGCTCGCTGACCGTGCCCTCGACCTCGATGACACCTTCCTTCTTAGCCATGTTCTCCACTTACGTCATGCCCGGTCCTGCACCGACGTCAGCACAGGGCTTCAGCAGGACAGAACAGAGCGGGGATGTTTCTGATTGCCGAACCGGGCGTTGACACGCACCGTAGAGACAACCAGCAATCTATGGTACTGGCTTTGGCGAAGGAAGGGAAATCAGGAGGTCAACCGGAGGAATCTACCGGTCACTCGCCGAGGGGCACCGGAACCACGCCGTGCGCGGCCAGGCCGGCAGCGCCGCCGTCGGGCTCGGTGAGGACCCAGATGCCGCCGCGGTGCCGCGCCACCGAGTGCTCCCACTGGCTGGCACGCGCGCCGTCCCGGGTCACGACCGTCCAGTCGTCCTCCAGCACGTCCGTCTCGAGCGCGCCGCGCACCAGCATGGGCTCGATCGCCAGGCACAGGCCCGGCTTGACCTTCGGCCCGCGGTGCTTGGAACGGTAGTTGAGCACGTCCGGGGCCTGGTGCATGGCGGTGCCGATGCCGTGGCCCACGTAGTCCTGCAGGATGCCCAGCGGGGCGCCCGGCTGCGCGCTGACGAAGTCGTCGATCGCGTCCCCGATGTCCCCCACGTACTTGGCCGTGGCGAGGGCCGCGATGCCCACCCACAGCGCCTGGCGGGTGATCTCGGAGAGGCGCTCGTCCTCGGGATCGGCGGTCCCTGCCGCCGAGCTGCCCAGGATGACCGTCCGTGCGGAGTCGGAGTGCCAGCCGTCGATGATGCAACCGCCGTCGATCTTCAGCACGTCGCCGGCCTGGAGCACCCGCTCGCCCGGGATCCCGTGCACCACCTCCTCGTTCACCGAGGCGCAGATGGTGGCCGGGTAGCCGTAGTACCCCAGGAAGTTCGGCGTCGCGCCGGCCTCCGCCAGGACCCCGGCGAACACGGCGTCGACGGCGGCCGTGGTCGTCCCGGGGACGGCGGCGGCGACGGCGGCGTCCAGGGCCCGGTGCAGGACCAGCCCCGCGCGATGCATGGTCTGCATCTGCGGGACGGTCTTCAGCTCGACCTGGCGGCGGTTCAGCATGGGCGGACGCTCAGGACTCGGCGTCGCCGGCGTCGACCTTCGTGACGGCCGGGATGCTGCCGGTGCGCTCACGCACGGAGTACACGGCCTGCAGCAGGCGCTCGGTGACGTCGTCGATCAGGCCGGTGCCGTCCACGCGGGTGACGATGCCGCGGTCCGCGTAGGACTCGATCACGGCGGCGGTCTCCTCGTGGTACAGGTCCAGGCGGTGCTGGATGACCTCGGCGGTGTCGTCCGCGCGGCCCTCGACCTCCGCGCGGTGCAGCAGGCGGGTGACCAGCTCGTCGTCCGGGACGGTCAGCTCCACGACCGCCGCGAGCTCCTGGCCGGACTCGGCCAGCATCGCGTCCAGGGCCTGCACCTGCCCGGCGGTGCGGGGGTAGCCGTCGAGCAGGAAGCCGCGCTCGGCATCGGAGTGGGTCAGGCGGTCCGCCACCATGCGGTTCGTGACGTCGTCCGGCACGAAGTCACCGTTGTCGATGAACGTCTTGGCCTCCTTGCCGAGGTCCGTCATCTCCTTGACGTTGTACCGGAAGATGTCGCCCGTGGAGATGGCCACGATGCCGAGCTTGTCCGCGATGCGAACGGCCTGCGTGCCCTTGCCGGACCCGGGAGGGCCCATGATCAGCATTCGGGTCATGGTGGTTCCTTACTGTCGATACGGAGGATCGGATCCGGACGGATCGCGGCTCAGTTTCCTTCAGGGAAGGACGGATGGGGTCACGGGGAATGCTACCTGCTAGCGGAGCAGCCCCTCGTAGTTGTGTTGCTCCATCTGTGCATTGATCTGCTTGATGGTCTGCAGGGCCACGCCCACCATGATGAGGATGGAGATCCCGCCGAACGGGAAGTTCTGGTCCGCGTTGATCAGCACGAACGCGATCATCGGGATCATCGCCAGCACGCCCAGGTAGAGGGCGCCCGGGAAGGTGATGCGGCTGATGACGTACTCGAGGTACTTCTCGGTCGGCCGGCCGGCACGGACGCCGGGGATGAAGCCGCCGTACTTCTTCATGTTGTCGCTGATCTCCACCGGGTTGAAGGTGATCGTCACGTAGAAGTAGGTGAACCCGATGGTGAGCAGGAAGAACAGCGTCATGTAGACCGGGTGGGATCCGGTGCCGAAGTACTCGGAGAGGAAGATGACCCACTGCGGCGGCGTGGTGCCGTCCTGCGGGGTGTTGAACTGGATGAGGATGCCCGGGAGCATCATGATCGAGGACGCGAAGATGACGGGGATGACGCCGGCCATGTTCACCTTGATCGGGATGTACGTGGTGGTGCCGCCCACGGTGCGCCGGCCGATCTGGCGCTTGGCGTACTGCACCGGGATCCGGCGCTGGGACTCCTCCACGAACACCACGGCCATGATGGTCAGCAGCCCGACGACCAGCACGATGCCGAAGACCCGCCAGCCCTGGGTGGTCCAGATCTGGCCCAGGCCGGCCGGGAAGCCGGCGGCGATGGACAGGAAGATCAGCAGGGACATGCCGTTGCCGACGCCCTTCTCGGTGATCAGCTCGCCCAGCCACATGATGACGATCGTGCCGGTGGTCAGGGTGAGGATCAGCAGCAGCACGGTCCACAGGTTGTCGTCCGGGACGATCGGCAGGTTGCAGCCGAGCAGCGCGCCGGTGCGGGCCAGCGAGGCGATCGTGGTGGCGTTGAGCAGGCCGAGGGCGATGGTCAGGTACCGGGTGTACTGGGTCAGCTTGGACTGGCCCTGCGCACCCTCCTTCTGCAGTTCCTCGAAGCGCGGGATGACCACGCGCAGCAACTGCACGATGATCGCCGCGGTGATGTACGGCATGATGCCCAGCGCGAAGATGGAGACCTGCAGCATGGCGCCGCCGGAGAACATGTTCACGAACGAGTACAGCCCACCGGAGGTGTTGCCCTGGGCCAGGCACACCTGCACGGCACCGTAGTCCACCCCGGGTGCGGGGACGAACGCGCCGAGCCGGTAGATGACGATGATCCCGAGGGTGAACCAGATCTTTCGCCGCAGGTCGGGCGTCCGGAAAACCCGGGCAATCGCGCTGAACAAGCGTCCTCCTGGAAGTGGGGTGGTGGCGTGGTGGTGCCTCGAGGCGGCACGGACCACTGGGCGAGTCTATCGGAAGCAGGACGGCCCCCGTGCCGCAGTCCCCACCGTATGCACGGTGACGACGGCGGCCCGGGGGCCGTCCTCAGTACTGATCAGGACTGGTCAGAGGGTCTCGGTGGACCCGCCGGCAGCGGAGATCTTCTCGGTCGCGGACGAGGAGAAGGCGTTGGCCTTCACGTTCACGGCCACGGTGATCTCGCCGGTCCCGAGGACCTTCACCGGCTGGTTCTTGCGGACCAGGCCCTTGGCGACCAGGTCGTCCACGGTCACGTCGCCGCCGGCCGGGAAGTGCTCCGACAGCTTGTCCAGGTTCACGACCTGGAACTCGACCTTGAACGGGTTCTTGAAGCCGCGCAGCTTCGGCAGGCGCATCTGCAGCGGCAGCTGGCCGCCTTCGAAGCCGGCCTTCACCTGGTAGCGCGCCTTGGTGCCCTTGGTACCGCGACCGGCGGTCTTGCCCTTGGACGCCTCACCACGACCCACACGGGTCTTGGCGGTCTTGGCGCCGGGGGCCGGCCGCAGGTCGTGGACCTTGATGGCGTTCTGGATCTCGTCAGGCATTGTTGACCTCCTCAACCGTCACCAGGTGCGGCACGGTGTTGACCATGCCCACGGTGACCTGGTCGGCCTTGCGGGTGACCGTGTGGCCGATCCGCTTCAGGCCCAGGGACCGCAGGGTGTCCCGCTGGTTCTGCTTTCCGCCGATGACGGACTTGACCTGGGTGATCGCGAGCGTAGCGTCGCTGGCCACCAGGTTCTTACGGGTGCTTCCGTTGTTGGTGTTCTCAGCCATTCGCCGCCACACCTGCCTTCTTCTTCGCACGGTCCTGCTCCATGGTGCGGAGCATGGCGTGGGGAGCGACCTCGTCCAGGGACTTGCCACGACGGGCAGCCACGGCCTGGGGCTCCTCAAGCCTCTTCAGGGCGTCGACGGTGCCGCGCACGATGTTGATCACGTTCGAGGAACCCATCGACTTGGACAGCACGTCGTGGACACCGGCGCACTCCAGCACGGCGCGCACCGGACCACCGGCGATCACGCCGGTACCCGGGGAGGCCGGACGCAGCAGCACGACGCCGGCCGCGTCCTCACCCTGCACCAGGTGCGGGATGGTGGACCCGACGCGCGGGACGCGGAAGAAGTTCTTCTTGGCCTCTTCCACGCCCTTGGAGATGGCCGCGGGAACTTCCTTGGCCTTGCCGTAGCCGACGCCGACCATGCCGTCGCCGTCGCCGACGACCACCAGGGCGGTGAAGGAGAACCGGCGACCGCCCTTGACGACCTTGGAGACGCGGTTGATGTTCACGACGCGCTCGAGGAACTTGTCCTTGTCGTCGTTCCGGCTGTCGCGGGAGTCGCGGCCGCCACGGCCACGTCCCTCGCCACGGCCACGGCTTTCGCCGCGTCCGCCGCGGTCGGAACCGCGGTTGTCGCCACCGCGACGCGCGCCGGCGTCAGCCGTCGTCGTCGCGGGAGCGGTCTCGGTAGCTTCAGACACCTGAGTTTCCTTCTCGTTAGTAGCTTCGCTCACAGTGCCAGCCCACCTTCCCGCGCGCCGTCGGCGACCGCGGCCACGCGGCCGTGGTACTTGTTGCCGCCGCGGTCGAAGACGACCGACTCGATGCCGGCGGCCTTGGCGCGCTCTGCGACGAGCTCGCCAACGCGCTTGGCCTTGGCGGTCTTGTCGCCGTCGAACGCGCGCAGGTCGGCTTCCATGGTGGATGCCGACGCCACGGTCAGGCCCTTGCTGTCATCGACAACCTGGACGAACATGTGGCGGGCGGAGCGGTTGACGACCAGGCGCGGACGAACCGCGGTGCCCTCAATCCGCTTACGGACGCGCAGGTGGCGGCGGCCGCGCGCAGCGGCCTTGCTCTTACCCTTAATTCCGATAGCCATGATTACTTACCAGCCTTTCCGACCTTGCGGCGGATAACTTCGCCTTCGTAGCGGATGCCCTTGCCCTTGTAGGGATCCGGCTTACGGAGCTTGCGGATGTTGGCTGCAACTTCGCCAACCTGCTGCTTGCTGATACCGGAGACGAGGACCCTGTTGGCGCTCTCGGCGGTGAGCGTGATGCCCTCCGGAGCGTCGACGGAGACGGGGTGCGAGTAGCCCAGGGCGAGCTCGAGGTTCGAACCCTTGGCCAGCACGCGGTAGCCGGTGCCGTGGATTTCGAGGCGCTTGGAGTAGCCCTCGGTGACGCCCTGGATCA
>JAPFFX010000277.1 GCA_026645375.1 Citricoccus sp. WCRC_4
TCTTCGGCATGACGGTTCTGGATCGGCACGAAGTCGCGTTCGGTCGGGCCGGTGTAGAGCTGGCGGGGGCGGCCGATCTTCTGGCCGGGGTCGGCCATCATTTCCTGCCACTGGGCGATCCACCCAACGGTGCGGGCCAGGGCGAACAGGACGGTGAACATCGAGGTCGGGAAGCCCATCGCCGACAGGGTGATGCCCGAATAGAAGTCGACGTTCGGGAACAGCTTGCGCTCGATGAAATACTCGTCGTTCAGCGCCACCCGCTCCAGCTCGCGGGCCACCTGCAGCAGCGGATCGTTCGGATCGCCGACCGCCTCCAGCACCTCGTGGGCGCTTTCCTGCATCACCTTGGCGCGCGGATCGTAGTTCTTGTAGACCCGGTGGCCGAAGCCCATCAGCTTGATGCCGGCCTCCTTGTTCTTCACCTTCTCCATGAAGTCCTCGGGGCTGACGCCCTCGTCCTTGATGCGGTGCAGCATGTTCAGCACCGCCTCATTGGCCCCGCCGTGCAACGGGCCGTAGAGGGCGTTGATGCCGGCGGATACGGAGGCGAACATGTTGGCCTGCGAGGAGCCGACGAGGCGCACGGTGGAGGTGGAGCAGTTCTGCTCGTGGTCGGCGTGCAGCATCAGCAGCATGTCGAGGGCCTTGACCATGTCCGGGTCCAGCTCGTACGGCTCGGCCGGGACGCCGAAGCACTGGCGCAGGAAGTTCTCCACCAGGTTCAGGGAGTTGTCCGGGTACAGCATCGGCTGGCCCAGCGACTTCTTGAACGCGTAGGAGGCGATGACCGGCAGCTTGGCCATCAGCCGGATGGTGGAGATGTGGACCTGTTCCTCGTCGAACGGGTCCAGGGAGTCCGGGTAGAACGTGGACAGCGCGGACACCGCGGAGGACAGGACCGGCATCGGGTGGGCGTCCCGCGGGAATCCCCCGAAGAAGCCCTTGAGGTCCTCGTGGAGCATGGTGTGGCGGCGGATGTTCTCGTCCCAGGCTCCCAGCTGGTCACCGGTCGGCAGCTCGCCGTAGATCAGCAGGTAGGCGACCTCCAGGAAGGAGGAGTTCTCGGCCAGCTGCTCGATGGGGTAGCCGCGGTAGCGCAGCACGCCCTCGTCGCCGTCGATGAAGGTGATGGCCGACTTCGTGTTGGCCGTGTTCATGAAGCCCGGGTCGTAGGTGACCAGACCGGTGTTCTTCAGCAGGGGCCCGATGTTCAGACCGTCGTTGCCGGCGGTCGCCTGCTCGCGGGGTAGGTCGACGCTCGTGCCGTCGACGGACAGCGCTGCCGAAGTGTTCTCGGTCATGGGTACTCCCTCATGAGTTCGTCGGTGACGCAGACCACGGCACCGAAGGGTGGGGGTCGCGATGATTCAATCCTCGTCAACGCTACCAAGCACCGGGGGGATGCACGGAATCGGTGACGCCCTATCGCCAGGCGCGAAGCCGTTCCGCGGCCCGGGTGACGGCGTCGTCGGTGGCCGTGATCGCCACCCGGACGTAGCCGTTGCCGGCCGTGCCGTAGAACGTGCCCGGGCCCACCAGGATGCCCAGTTCGGCGAGCTGTCCGACCAGCGCCCAGCTGTCCGCCTCGCTCGGCGCACCGCCGCCGGCACCGTCCCGGGTGCCGTCCCGGGTCCAGAGGTAGAGACCCGCCTCGGAGTGGTCCACCACCAGGCCCGCCGAGGTCAGGGCGTCCTTCAGCAGCGCACGGCGGGCGCGGTACCGGTCCTTCTGCGCGGCCACGTGGGCGTCGTCGCCCAGGGCCACCGTCATGGCGGCCTGCACCGGCGCCGGCACGATCATCCCGGCGTGCTTGCGGCTGTTGACGAGGTTCTTCACCAGGTCCGGGTCCCCCGCCGCGAACGCGGCCCGGTAACCGGCCAGGTTGGACTGCTTGGAGAGCGAGTACACGCTGATCAGGCCCGTATGGTCCCCGCCGGAGACCTCCTCGGAGAGGATGCAGGGGGTGCCGGCGGCGGTACCGTCCCAGTGCTCCCAGCCGAGCTCGGCATAGCACTCGTCCCCGGCCACCACGGCGCCCAGCGCCCTGGCCTGGTCGACGACGGCCCGCAGTTCGGCGGACGGGGCCACCCGGCCGGTGGGGTTGGCCGGGGAGTTGGTCCAGACCAGCTTCACCCGGGCCCGGGTGCCGGCGTCGAGGTCGTCCAGGGAGTCCGCGGCGACGGCCTCGGCACCCACCAGCAGCGCGCCGATGTCGTAGGTGGGATAGGCGACGGTCGGGCGGACCACGACGTCCCCGGGGCCGATGCCGAGCAGCAGCGGCAGCCAGGCGATGAACTCCTTGGACCCCACGGTGGGGATCACGGCCTGCGGGTCCAGCCCGGGAACGCCGCGGCGGCGGCCGTACCAGGCGGCGATGGCCTCGCGCAGTTCAGCCGTGCCGTGGGTGGTCGGGTAGCCGTGCGCGTTGGCCGCCGCGCCCAGCGCACGCTGGATCAGTTCCGGGGTGTCGTCCACGGGCGTGCCGATGGACAGGTCGCTGATCCCCCCGGGACGGCCCTCGGCGGTGCGCCGGTAGGGCGTCAGGGCCTCCCAGGGGTATTCGGGCAGTGTGAGCACTACAGGTCGGCCGGCTGCGGCTGCGGGGGAAGCGCGGCGACGAGGGGGTGGTCCTTGTTGATCAGGCCCATCTTGGCCGCACCGCCCGGGGAGCCGAGGTCATCGAAGAACTCCACGTTGGCCTTGTAGTAATCGGCCCACTCCTCCGGCGTGTCGTCCTCGTAGTAGATCGCCTCCACGGGGCACACGGGTTCGCAGGCGCCACAGTCCACGCACTCGTCGGGGTGGATGTACAGCATCCGCTCCCCCTCGTAGATGCAGTCCACCGGGCATTCATCGATGCAGGCCTTGTCCTTGAGGTCCACACACGGCAGGGCGATGACGTACGTCACTTCAGACCGTCCACCTTCCAGCGGTTCGTCGGTTCGGGTCCGGACATCACGGGGCGTGCCGGACGAGGGGCTTCTTCGGACAGTCTAGTCCCGTGACGCGGGCACCCGCAGGAGCGGCTGGGCCACGAGCATCGTGAGCACGGCGACCACGGGAAGCCCCCACAGCCAGACCGCACCGGAGATGGCCGGACCCGGGACCACGCGCAGCGTGTACTCGGTCAGGGCCACCGCGAAGGTGTCCAACCCCGGCCAGGCGGACAGGCCCAGGGCGGTGGTGAAGGCCACGATGGCGCTCACGCCACCGGCCCACGCGACCGAGGAGCGCAGCGTCCACCACAACTGCGCGGAGGCGGCCAGCACCAGCGCGAGGACGGCGCCCCACGGCAGGACGGCCTCGCCCAGCCAGGCGAAGTGGGTGTGCAGCACGGTGCCCAGGACCCCGACGCCGGCCCCGATCAGGACCGCGCCCAGCGCGGCGCGCCAGGCGGGCATGATCGGGGCCGGGGCGTCGTCAGGCCGCCCGGGACCGGACGGCGTCGGGACCCGGGGTCCGGGCCCCTCAGGCTCGGGCACGGGCGCGGTTGGCCTTGTTCCGCTCGTTGGCGTCCAGGATCACCTTGCGGATGCGGATGTCCTCCGGGGTGATCTCCACGCACTCGTCCTCGCGGGCGAACTCGAGCGACTCCTCGAGGGTCAGCCTGCGCGGCGGGGTCAGCCCCTCGAAGGAGTCCGAGGAGGCCGCACGCATGTTGGTGAGCTTCTTCTCCTTGGTGATGTTCACGTCCATGTCATCGGCGCGCGAGTTCTCGCCGACGATCATGCCCTCGTACACCTCGGAACCGGGCTGGATGAAGAACGTGCCGCGTTCCTGCAGGTTGATCATCGCGAACGGCGTGGCGGTGCCGGCGCGGTCGGCCACCAGCGAACCGTTGGTGCGGTACTCGATCGGGCCGGCCCAGGGCTCGTAGCCGTTGGCGATGGAGGAGGCGATGCCGGCGCCGCGGGTGTCCGTGAGGAACTGGGTGCGGAAGCCGATCAGGCCGCGGGCGGGGACGTTGAACTCCATCCGGATCCAGCCGGTGCCGTGGTTGGACATCTCGGTCATCCGGCCCTTGCGGGCGGCCATCAACTGGGTGATGGCTCCCATGAACTCCTCCGGGGTGTCGATGGTCATCAGTTCCATCGGCTCGTGGACCTTGCCGTCGACGGTCTTGGTGACCACCTGGGGCTTGCCCACGGTCAGCTCGAAGCCCTCGCGGCGCATCTGCTCCACCAGGATGGCCAGCGCCAGCTCGCCGCGGCCCTGGACCTCCCAGGCGTCGGGACGCTCGGTCGGCAGGACCTTGAGCGAGACGTTGCCGACCAGCTCTGCGTCGAGGCGGTCCTTGACCTGGCGGGCGGTGACCTTGGCGTTCTTCACGCGACCCGCCAGCGGGGAGGTGTTGATGCCCACGGTCATGGAGATCGCCGGGTCGTCCACCGTGATCAGCGGCAGCGGCTTCGGGTTCTCCGGGTCGGTGAGGGTCTCACCGATCATGATGTCCTCGATGCCGGCGACGGCCACGATCTCTCCCGGGCCCGCCGACTCGATCGGCTCGCGGGACAGCCCCTTGGTGCCGAGCAGCTCGGTGATCTTCACGGTCTTCAGCTGCCCGTCCTGGCGGGCCCAGGCCACCTGCTGGCCCTTCTTCAGGGTGCCGTTGAAGATGCGCAGCAGGGCCAGGCGGCCCAGGAACGGGGAGGCGTCCAGGTTGGTGACGTGGGCCTGCAGCACCTCGCCCGGCGTGTAGGTCGGGGCCGGGATGTGCTCCAGGATGGTGGCGAACAGCGGCTCCAGGTCCTCGCTGTCCGGCAGCTGGCCGTCCGCCGGCTGCTCGAGGGAGGCCTTGCCGGCCTTGCCGGAGGCGTAGACGATCGGCAGGTTCAGCACGGAGTCCAGGTCCAGGTCCTCGACCTCGTCGGCCAGGTCGGAGGCCAGGCCCAGCAGCAGGTCCATGGAGTCGGAGACCACGCCGTCGATGCGCGAGTCCGGACGGTCGGTCTTGTTGACCACGAGGATGACGGGCAGCTTGGCGGCCAGGGCCTTGCGGAGCACGAAGCGGGTCTGGGGCAGTGGCCCCTCGGAGGAGTCCACCAGGAGCACGACGCCGTCCACCATGGACAGCCCGCGCTCGACCTCGCCGCCGAAGTCGGCGTGGCCGGGGGTGTCGATGACGTTGAAGGTCACCATCTCGCCCTTGGCCGCGGGGCCGGAGTAGAACACCGTGGTGTTCTTGGCCAGGATGGTGATGCCCTTCTCGCGTTCGAGTTCGCCAGAGTCCATCACCCGGTCCTCCACCTCACCGTGGCTGGAGAAGGCGCCGGCCTGGCGCAGCATCGCATCCACCAGGGTGGTCTTGCCGTGGTCGACGTGGGCCACGATGGCGACGTTGCGGAGATCGGTGCGCTGGGTGAGGGTTTCAGTCATAGAGGTGCCTGTTCATCGAGGACGGCGGAAGGGACGGGGCGTACCGGCACAGCCGTCTAAACGCCCCGTCCGATTGTACGGGACGCCGGCAAGCCCCGGAGTCCCCCGTCCTCAGTAGGGGGTCTCGCCCAGGGACTGCAGCAACTGACGCCGGTCGGTGCGCTTGGACAACTGCTCGTCCGGGTCCGGTACGGGGGCGGCCGCCAGCAGGCGCTTCGTGTAGTCCTCGGCCGGGTGGTGCAGTACGTGGGCGGTGGGGCCCTGCTCCACCTGGCGGCCGTCCTTGAGGACCAGCACCCGGTGGGCGAGCATGTCCACCACGGCCAGGTCGTGGGAGACGAACAGGCAGGCGAACTCGTACCGGGACTGCAACTCGGCGAACATGTCCAGCACCGCGGCCTGCACGGACACGTCCAGGGCCGAGGTCGGCTCGTCGGCGATCAGCACCTCGGGATCCAGGGTGAGTGCCCGGGCGATGGAGATGCGCTGGCGCTGGCCGCCGGAGAGCTCGTGCGGATACCGGTTGACCACCGAGCGCGGCAGCTTGACGGCGTCCAGCAGCTCGTAGGCCCGCTCCATCTGCGACGTCCGGTTGCCCACCTTGTGGATGACCATCGGTTCGGTGATGATGTCGCCGATCGGGAAACGCGGGTCCAGGGAGGCCGCGGGGTCCTGGAAGACCACCCCGATGCGCTTGCGCATCCGGCGGGCCTCGCCGCCGGCCATCCGGGTCAGGTCCTCCCCGCGGATCCTCAGCGAGCCCTGGGCCACGGGCAGCAGGCCCAGGACGGCCTTGGCGATCGTGGACTTGCCCGAGCCGGACTCCCCCACCAGCCCCAGGATCTCCCCAGGGGACACCGTGAAGTCGATGTCGTGCACCACGCGGTTCTTCTTGCCGCGGTGGTCGTACTCGATGCACATGCCCTCGGCCTCGATGGCGTAGCTGACCGTCGACTGGGTCTCAGTCACCGGCTCCGGTTCGGCGACCTCCAGCTCGGCACCGAGCCGCGGCACGGACGCCAGCAGCCGCTGCGTATACGGGTGCTGGGGGTTCTGCATGACCTGGTGCACCTCGCCGGACTCCACCAGCTCGCCACGCAGCATCACGCAGACGCGGTCGGCCATGTCCGCCACCACGCCCATGTTGTGCGTGATGAGCAGGATGCCGGTGTTCAGCTGGTCCTTGAGCGAGCGCAGCAGCTCAAGGATCTCGGCCTGGACCGTGACATCGAGAGCGGTGGTCGGCTCGTCGGCGATGATCACCTCGGGCGAGCAGCTGATCGCCATGGCGATGACGATGCGCTGGCGCTGGCCCCCGGAGAACTGGTGCGGGTACTGCCTCAACCGGTCCTTCGCGTCCTGGATGCCGACCATCTCCAGCAGTTCCGCCGCTCGACGGTCCGCCTCGGTGCCAAAGGCGATGCCGTGCAGGTTCAGGGCCTCGGTGAGCTGGTTGCCCACGGTCAGCACGGGGTTCAGGGCGGTCATCGGCTCCTGGAAGACCATGGCGGCGTGCCGGCCGCGGATCCGGCGCAGTCCGGAGGGATCCAGCGCGGTGACCTCGCGGTCACCCAGCATCACCGTGCCGGACACGTTCGCGTTGTTCGGCAACAGGCCCATGGCGGTGGCCGAGGTGACGGACTTGCCCGACCCCGACTCGCCGACCAGGGCGACGACCTCGCCCGGCTTGATGTCGAAGCTGACCCCCTTGACCGCCTCGACCTGCCCGAACTCCGTGTTGAAGGTCACCGAGACGTCCTGGAAGGACAGGATCGGCCTGCCGTCGCGGTCCGGATGGCGCTGGACCACGCCCAGCGAACCGGTGGCCGGGGAGGTGCCCGACGTCGGCCGGGCCGCGTGCGAGCCCGCGCCGGGAACCTCGTTCACCGCCCCGGCGGTCCCCTCACGGTTCTTGCGTCCGAAGATGCCCATGGCCTCTCCCCTCCTCAGTCTCTCGGTTCCTGGTCGTCACGACGGTCCCCGTCCGGGCGGTCCTCATCCAGGCCTCTCCCGCCCTTCCGGCGGTCCCCGCGCCGGCGGAGTCCACCGTGTGGCGCGCCGTCCGAGTGGATCTCATCGCGCAGTTCCCCGGAGGTCGTCGTGGGCCGCAGCGCCCCGGTTGCGGGCACGTCCCGTCCACCGGCTCCGGCACTGGTCTCCGTGGCGGCCCGGTCGAGGGCCTTGTCCCGTCCCGAGATGCCGAAGGTGCCGAACCGGCGGCCCTTCCTCGCCCCCCGAGCGCCCTGGCGCGGATCGAACGCGTCGCGCAGGCCGTCGCCCAGGAAGTTCACGGACAGGGCGATGGCCAGGATGAGCATGCCGGGCCACCAGAACAGCCACGGACGGGTGGTGAAGGAGTTCTGGTACTGGCTGATCA
>JAPFFX010000280.1 GCA_026645375.1 Citricoccus sp. WCRC_4
GGCCGAGATGATGGCGCAGGACATCGGCGTGACGTTCCATCCTGGTGCCGCCAAGTGGTACAAAGAAAAGGGCATCGCCATTAAGTAATGGCGACGAAAGACACCTGAGGGGCGGCAGCGATGCCGCCCCTATTGCGTGCACGGCTATTGGGGGAAACGAGTGGACTGCACGATCCACTCCGCCGTGCGTCTCACCGCGTCGCGCCAGGGCGTGAACTCGATGCCGAGCTGCTCGCGGGCCTTGGTGTTGTCGGCCCGCGCCTGCCACTGCAGGAACGTGAGCTGGCCGGTGCCGAGCAAAGGCGGCTTGCCGATCCGCCTCGATACCGCCTCGCCCGTCCGGGCGAGGAACCGCGCCAGCCAGAGCGGCATCGTGGGCGGCACCCGGCCCCGTCCGGCGGCCTCGACGGACGCCGGCGCGGACCAGCTCGCGCTTGAGCGTTTCCAGCTCGATCTCCTCGACCGTGACCTCCCGGCCCGCAGCGGCGAAGACGCGCTTGGCCTGGTCGCGGAACGAGACCGCCTCGGGGCCGCTGAGGCCGTACGCCTTGCCCTCGTGGCCGTCCTCGGTCAGGCGCGAGGGCCACGGACAGCACGATCACCACGAGGACTGCTGCCGCTGCACGGGCAAGCACGGGACGCTCACGCATGGTGCCCCCTCAGCCGGGGGTTCAGGAGCCCGTGCACCAGGTCCGCCGCAGTGGTCAGCACGACGGCCAGGCCCACGACGACGACGACGCCGCCCTGGGCCAGAGGAATGTCGCTGTTGAGCACCGCCTCGTACAGCAACCGCCCCATGCCGGGAATCGCGAAGATCACCTCCACGATGACGGAGCCACCCAGCAGGCCGGCGAACCACACGGCTGCCAGCGTGGCCAGAGGAAGCAGGCCGTTGGGGATGACGTGTCTGCGGACCGTCTGCCGGCGGCTGAGCCCGCGGGCCCGCGCGGCGAGGACGTGCTCGCCGGCCAGTGCGTCGAGCATGCCCTCACGCACCGCCGAGGTGAAGTAGCTCGTCGGGCGCAGCGCGAGGACGGCCACGGGCAGGACCGCGGAGGCCGGCCCGGCCCACCCGGCGGAGGGCAGCAGCGAGAGCTCCAGCGCGAAGACCAGCACGAGCATCGGGGCCAGCCAGTACTCCGGCATCGCGACGAACCCCTGGGTGACCGTGGTGATGATCCGGTCGGGAAGGCTTCCTGCCCGCAGCGCCGCCACGGTCCCCAGGACCACGGAGACCGTGGCGGCCACCGCGAGGGTGGCCGTCACCAGGCTCAGCGTGGTCCACAGGGCCGGCAGCACCTGCTCGACCACCGGTGTGCGGCTGGCGTACGAGAGACCCATGTCACCACCGAGCAGCCGGCCCAGCCACCGCAGGTACTGCACCACCAGGGACTCGTGCAGCCCCAGGTCCTGGGTCAGGGCCTGGACGGCGGACTCGTCCAGCACCGCTCCAGCCACCCGGGAACGGATGATCTTCCGCGCCGGATCTCCCGGAGTCACGTAGGGAATGAGGAAGACCACGAAGGAGGCGAGCAGGACCGTGACCCCCAGGGTCGCCGTCCGCCGGAGGAGGAACGCCGTCACGGGCCCGCGCGAGCTCCTGCTGGTGCGACTGCTCATGGGCCGGGCGTGGCCGTGTCCGCGTGCAGCACGTACCGGGACAGCGGGTCCTGCGCGTGATTCTGCAGGTCGGCGCGGACCGCGTCGATGGCCTGCTCGTTGACCAGCCAGACGTTCACGGCCTGCTCCTGCAGGATCTGCCCCGCCCGGGTGTACAGCTCGTAGCGCTCCTCCGTGTCAGCGGTCTCGGCGGCCTGGGCGACGAGCCGGTCGTAGTCCTCGTCGCAGAAGTGGCTGAGGTTGTAGCTGCCCTCGCAGGTGTAGTCGGCGCTGAGGAAGCCGATGGGATCGGCGATGTCGATGAGACGGTTGCGCTGGCTGAGCACCATGTCGTAGTTGCCCGCCAGCAGGTCCGGCTCCACGGCGGCGTACTCGGCGGTCCGGATCGTCACCGGGACGCCGATGCTCTTGAGGTCGTCCTGGATGACCGTGGCCACGTCGGCGAACTCCGCGCGTTCCACGATCGCGATGATCTCCAGCGGCCGGTCGGCGGTGTACCCGGCCGCGGTGAGCAGCTCCTTGGCCGCCGCCAGGTCCTGCTGCGGCGTCCCGGCGGTCTCGGGGGCCCAGGGCTCCGAGGGCGCGAAGGGGCCGGTGGCCGGAAGGGCGGCACCCTCGTAGACGCTGGCCGCCAGGGCGTCCAGGTCCAGCGCCGAGCGGACGGCCCTGCGGAAGTCGACGTCGTCGAACGGGGCCCGGCCGTTGTTCATGTACAGGGTCGCGGTGCGCGGTGAGTCGGCCCTGAGCACCTCCACCTCGGGATCGGACTCCAGCGCGGACAGGCTGGAGACGGGCACCGACAGGGAGATGTCGGCCTCGCCGGTCTGGACCTGCGTGGCGCGGGTCGCGCCGTCGGTGATGAACCTGACCTCGGCGCCCGCCAGCTGCACCGGCCCGCCCCAGTAGTCCTCGTTGCGGTCCAGGGTGAGGGACTGCTTGGGTTCCTCGGACACCGGCGTGAACGGACCGGTGCAGTGACCGAACGGGTCCACCGTTCCGCTCTCGAAGGCGGCCGGGGCGAGCACGCCGGTGTTGACGCTGGCCAGGCGGTAGGGCACCAGCGGGCTCTCGGTCGGGGTGGTGATCCGCACCGTGCGTTCGTCGACCGCCTCGACCCCGCTGACGACCTTCGGGCCGAAGGCCCGTGCCGGAACCTCCGCGTCCAGCACGTTCTGCAGGGAGGCCACGACCGCGTCGGCGGTCATCGGGGTGCCGTCCTGGAACTGCACGCCCTCGCGCAGCGTGAAGTCCCACTCCAGCGGCGAGACCTGCTGCCACTCCGTGGCCAGCGACGGCACGATCTCGCCCTGGGCCTCGTCGTACCGGGTGAGGGTCTCGAGACAACCGGACAGCGACAAGATGTAGGCGGCGTCGCTCTCCAGGGACCAGTCCGCCACCGGGGCGCGGAAATTGTCCACGACGATGCGCTCGCCCTGATCGGCCGCCCGTTCGCCCTGCTCCTCACCTCCGGTGAAACCGCACGCCGAGAGGGCGAGAACAGCCACGAATCCCGTCGACACCGACGTTCGGAGCACAGCGCGCACAAGACCACCTAGGTTCAGCGTCCATGGGCAGAACGCCAGCGGACGACATGGGAAAGACCGGGAAACCCCTCGGAAAGGTAAGGCACACCTAACCAACGGGTCCACTCGGGTAGGGAGAGGTCGTCACGGAAACGCGCGGATTTCGCAGCCCGGTGTACATCTGATAGATGTCCGGCCGGTCGTTCCGCGTCACGGAGACTGCACAGTGCGCTTGCTTTCCCGCTACCCTGGGTGGAAGTTGCATTTGCACAGTCCCCGGCCGGCGGCCCCCACCGCCGACCGAGCGCGGAGCGGGCTGCTCACGCGCATGGGACACCCCCAGGGGCGATCGGGAGAACTCCATGCACGACGCACAGCACACTGCCCTCGACGCGCAGCACACCCCCCACGACTCCGGCGTCTCCCGGCGCAGGCTCTTCGGCGCCGGCGCCGTCCTCGGCTCGACGGCGGCCATCGCCTCCACGGTGGCCGGCGCAGGTCCCGCGTCCGCCGTCGTCCTCGGGCAGGAGGTGGACACCGGAAGCCTCGGCATCACGGGCCTTACGGTGGGCCGCCACACCAACCTGTTCCGCAGCTTCGCGCTCACCTCCGCCACGGGCATCGGTGTGATCAGCGTGGGCACGGCGCGCTACCTGGTGACGTTCAACGCCGGCGACGGCCACAAGGCCCTGCAGATCTTCAACGCCGACACCGGCAACGTCCACTACGTCGCCTCCACACCGGGGGAGACCTCCGGCAACTGGGTGCACGACGGCAAGGGCAACCTCTACTTCTCCTCGGGCAACAAACTCATGCACGTCTCGGTGCCCGGCCGGTCCATCCGCCAGTTCGGCACGGCCGGGACCGGGATCATGGAGATGTACGAGTTCCAGATCGACCACGAGGGCTACCTGTGGGCCGGGACGTACCCGGCCGGTGTCCTGGTGCGCATCCACCCGGACACCGGGCGCGAGGTCGCCCGCACCCCGCCATTGGGCACCGGCAACAAGTACGCCCGCGGGCTCAGCATCTCCCCGGACCAGAAGACCGTCTGGAGCGGCACGGGGACGGCGGACCCGGACCTGTTCCGGGTCGACGTCGACACCCCGTCCGCGCCGGTCCGCGTGAGCATTCCCGGCCGGGGGCGGGACTCGTTCGTGCCGCAGACGGTGGCGCTGGGCCGCAAGGTCTTCGTGTGGCACGACAACACCGCCGGCGACGAGATCGTCTCGGTCTACGACGTCGTCTCCAAGACCTGGTCGGCCTCGCC
>JAPFFX010000286.1 GCA_026645375.1 Citricoccus sp. WCRC_4
TCGGATTCGCCCGGAGAGGTCTCGGCCGAGCACAACGACGCCGACGTCATGTTCGCCCAGATGATGATCCCCCACCACCAGCAGGCCGTGGAGATGAGCGAGATGCTGCTGGCCAAGACCGGCATCCCGGCCGAGGTCACCGACTTCGCGCAACAGGTCATCGACGCCCAGGGCCCGGAGATCGACCGGATGAACACCATGCTCGACACTTGGGGTGCCAGCGAAGCCTCGGAGGCCGAGGTGGAGGGCATGGACCACGGGTCGGGGACAGGTTCCGGCATGACCGGCATGATGAGCGACGAGGACATGCGCCAGCTGGATCAGGCCCAGGGCGCCGAGGCCGCCCGCCTGTACCTGGAGCAGATGACCACCCATCACGAGGGAGCCTTGGAGATGGCACGGGAGCAGGCTGACACCGGCCAGAACCCTCAGGCCCAGGAGTTGGCCCAGGAGGTCATCGACGCCCAGCAGGCGGAGATCGCGCAGATGCGCACGATGCTCGACGCCCTCTGATCCGGCGCGGTGCGCGCCCCGCCCGCCGGAGGCGGGGCGCCGGTCCCGGAGGTCCGGTCCGCCGGGTTCAGGTCACCTCGACGGTGCCCATCATGCCCAGGTCCTCGTGGTCGAGGATGTGGCAGTGGAACACGGTGCGGCCGGTGAAGTCCTCGAAGGCCACCCGGACCGTCACCTGCCCGAAGGCCGGGACGTTCACGACGTCTACCCAGCGGGGTTCGTCCTGTGCACCTTCACTGTTGTCGATCACTTGCATCGGCCAGACGTGCAGGTGGACCGGGTGGTCCATGGGCGAGGAGTTGACCAGGGTCCATTCCTCGACATCACCGGCTCGCACGCCGACGTCGGTGCGCTCGGCGTCGTACTCCCGGCCGTTGATGGTGAACGACATCATGGCACCGTCTCCTCGCATCATCCCGCCTCCCATGCCCCCCATGGCGAAGTCCAGGGTGCGCCGGCGCGCGATATCCTGGCCGCGCAGGTCTCTCGGTGCTGTCCCCAAGGAGACGTCGCCGGGGGGCTGCGCCTGGTTTCCGCTGACCGACAGGGTAAGCAGGTCCACCGGCCCAGTGCCGCCCGGACGCCTCCCGCCCCTCATTCCGGGCATGGCCCCGCGGTCCACGGGGGCGGCCACGAGCGTGGAGGTGCCCTCGGTGGCCTCGACCAGGATCTCCGCACGGTTGCCCGGTGCCAAGTCGACCGTCGAGGTCCCAACGGGTTCACGCAGCCGGCCCAGGTCCCGGGCCAGCAACCGCATCGGCTGGCCCTCCAGTGTCAGGCGCAGGAAGCGGGAGGGGCAGGCGTTGACGATCCTCCAGCGCTCCCGCTCCCCCGGGGCGACCTCCAGCCGAGGCTGGAGCTGGCCGTTGATCAGCACCAGTCGGCCTTCCCGGCCCATCATCCGCTCCCTAGGGGACGGCTCCGCGAGATCGCCGTCGGCGGTGAGCGTGAGGTCGGAGACCACGAGGACGCGTTCGCGCGTCACCGTCACCGGATCCAGGTCCTGCACGATGATCGCCCCGTACAGGCCGGCCGCGAGCTGCTCGGCCACGTGGCCATGATGGTGTGGGTGGTACCAATAGGTCCCGGGCGGATGGTCGTCCGGCAGGACGAACTCATAGTCGCGGGACTCCCCCGGCCCGATCTCCACGAACGGATTGTCCCCGGAACCCTCCGGAGACACATGCAATCCGTGGACGTGCAGGTTGGTCACCTCACCCAGCCGGTTGACCATCCGGACGCGCAGCGTGTCCCCGGGCGCGACCCGCAGCGTGGGGCCGGGCAGGGATCCGTTGAAGGCCCAGACCCGGGCCGGCCGGCCACCGATCGTCACGGTGGACGGAGCGGCCTCAAGGTCCAGCTCGAGCACCCCGTCGGCACTCGCGAGCACCTGCGGTTGGGCCCAGGTCCCCGGACCGGTCCCGTCCCCTGCGGTGGACCCGTCGGCCGCCGGAGGTCCCTGAGGAGGAAGGGGAACGCCCTGCGGCCGACTACCCCACCACAGCCCGGCAGCGCCGACAATGGTCATCGTCCCGCCGGCCAGCCCCCACCCGATCACCTGCCGCCGGGTGGACGGGCTCACGGCCCCTCTCCCTCCAGGGTGCGCCGCCGCTCATGGAATTCCTCGGCGTTGATCTCCCCGCGGGCATAGCGTTCCTCCAGGATCTCCCGCGCCCTGGACGGCGCCGCACCGGCCGGCGGGCCACTGCCGCCCGGCCGGCCAGCGGAGACGCCGCCGCGCACCAGCACCACCACGAGGAGAGTCACGAGGACGACCACCCCCGCGATCAGCAGGATCCAGAACAGCCAGGCCCAGCCCATTGCCCAGCCCATGCCGTCGCCCCACATCATGACGTCCTCCTCGGTCGTGTGGTTCCGTTACCTACGGCGTGCCCTGCACGCCCCCGTCGCTGTTGCGCAGGGACCGCAGCACCGCGCGAAGCCGAGTGCCGGCGTCGTCGGCCACCTCCTGGACGGGACCGCTCCCGCTCAGGGTGACCATGGTCTGCGGGTCGATGGCCTCCACCGTGGTGGCGTCCGCGCCGGCTGACCGGCGGACGACCACATTGCACGGCAGGAGCGCACCCATCTCCGGCTCTGCCGCCAGGGCCTTGCTGGCCAGGCCGGGGTTGCAGGCGCCCAGGATCACGTAGTCGCCGACGGACTCGGCCGCCTCGACCCCCAGCTTCTTCTCGAACGTGGCCCGGACGTCGATCTCGGTCAGCACCCCGAAACCCTGCTCGGCCAGTGCCTCGCGAGTGCGCTCGACGGCGTCCTCGTAGGACAGGTCGACGGTGATGGCATGGGTGTAGGTCATCGGTCACTTCCTCTCGTCATAACGATCGGCAGGACACGGCCGGTCCGCCGAGGCCTCGTGAGCTCCCTTCGTCGTGGTGGCCACCGGTCCACCGCGGGCACGCGGCCCTGTCAGGCGAGGGTGGCCAGCAGGTCGGCGCAGGCCTGTTCGCACCGGCGGCAGGCCTCGGCGCAGACCCTGCAGTGCTCGTGCATGTCCGCGTGGGAGGCGCACTCGTCCCCGCACCCCTTGCACGCCGCCCGGCAGGCCTCGAGCAGGGCCCGGGTGGTCGCCACGTTGGTCCCGGTCTGCCGCGACAACACCCGGCCCGTGACGGCGCAGAGATCGGCGCAGTCCAGGTTGAGCCGGATGCACTGCCGCAGGTCCGCGACCATGTCCTCGGCCAGGCAGGCGTCGGCACACGCCGTGCACGTCTGGGCGCACTCGAAACAAGCCTCGATGCACTCAGCCAGCTTCTGCCGGTCGATGGTGCCCAGGTCCTTCGGGTAGGTCTCCAGCATCGAGCTCACGTGATGGGTCATGACATCCTCCTGTATCGGTCCACTCTGCCTGACGGCCCGGTCGGAACCGGCCCGCCATGCCTCCGACCGTAGACCGCGACCGGGGGCGGGCTGAAGGGCTGGACCTTGAAGATTCCGTGAAGATCGCAGCGCTCGGGGGCGGCGGGCAGGCTGGATGCAGATCCGCATGATCTTTATCCCGGCCGTGTTCCCGGGGGTGCCCTGGACCGTACCCCTCCAGACACGGACAAGGGCGTGCCCGGTTCGGTGACAGATCGCCGGTTGCGCGGGGCTGGTACGGGGACACCTGTGGGGCGGTCCATAGCCGCGCAGGTGTCCCGATGGGTCCCGCGCGCAGGGTGGCGAGCGGCGAACGGTGGAGCCCTCAGGTGCGGGGCAGGCTCAGTGCGAAGGTCGCCCCGCGGCCGGGCCCGGGGCTGTGGGCCTGGAGGGTGCCGCCGTGGGCCTGCACCAGGGCGCGGCTGATGGCCAGGCCCAGTCCTGACCCGGGGCCGGCCTCCCGGCCGGTGCGGGCCCGGTAGAACCGGTTGAACACGTGCGGGAGGTCCTCCGGCGTGATGCCCTCCCCGGTGTCGGTCACGGCGATGGTCATTGTCTCGGGGGTGTCGTGGGTGTGCACGGTGATCGTGCCCCCGACAGGCGTGTGGCGCAGCGCGTTGGCCAGCAGATTGGCCAGCACCTGGCCGATCCGTCCGCGGTCCATGGGCACCGGCTCAGGCACCGGGCCCGAGGACTCGGTGACCAGCGTGATGTCCCGCGCGGCGGCCTGCTGCTCGACCGCGGCGAGCGCCTCGGCGATCACCGTGGCCGGGTGCTGTCTGGCGAGATGCAGGTCCACCAGGCCTTCCTCGGCCTGCGTGAGCTGCCGGATGTCTCCGGCCAGGCGCTCCAACCGGCCGATCTGGGAGTACAACACGGTGGTGGTCTCCTGGTCGAAGTCCACCACCCCGTCCTCAACGCCCTCGACGTGGACCTTGATGCTGGCCAGCGGGGTGCGCATCTCGTGGGCCAGGTCGGCCAGCATCTGGCGCCGTGTGGAGTCCACCGCCTCGAGCCGGGCGGCCATGTCGTTGAACGACGAGGCCAGGGCCTCGAACTCGGGTCCCAGCCGGGGCGGGTCCAGCTGCACCCGGTAGTCACCCGAGGCAACCTGACGGGCCGCGGTGGAAAAACGGGTCAGGGAGCGGCCGATCGTGCGGTACAGGTAGAGGCTGAGCCCCACCGCGATGCCCAGGGCCGGCAGACCGCCGATGAGCAGTCCGCTGAGGCTGACCGTCCGGAACGCCTCCTGCATGTGGACCTGGCCGACCATCTCGGCCTCATGGGCATGATGGTTCGCCACCAGCACGTCGTGGAACAGGGACGGCCCCAGACCCACCACCGCCCACAGCACCAACGCCAGGCCCACCGCCAGCACCGCAACCTGGGCCAGGATCAGCCGCACCGTCAAGGGGTGCCATGACCTCATCGAGACCGGAAGGGTGACGCTCACCGGCCCTCTCCCATCCGGTAGCCGATCCCGCGGACCGTCTCGATGAACCGCGGCGCGCCCGCCCGGTCCCGCAGTTTCTTCCGCAGCCGGGCCACGTGCACGTCCACCACGTGCTCCTCCCCGATCCACTCGGTATTCCAGATCGTCTGCACCAGTTGGCGGCGGCTGAGTACCTGACCGGGGCGTTCCACCAGGGCCAGCAGCAGGTCGAACTCGATCCGCGTCACCTCGACCGCCGCGCCGTCCACGCAGACCCGGCGCCCGGCCCGGTCCACCAGCAGAGCCCCCACTCTGATCACGGTGGCCTCCGGTCCGGCCGGGGGCGCCGGCGCCGGGTCCAGGTGATGGAGCCGCCGCAGCCGGGCCTGCACTCGCGCTGTCAGCTCTCGCGCGCTGAACGGCTTGGTCATATAGTCATCGGCTCCCACTGACAGGCCGACCACCTTGTCCATCTCATCGTCTCGCGCGGTGAGCATCAGCACGTGGCAGTTCGAGAAGATGCGCACCCGCCGGCACACCTCCAGTCCGTCCAGCCCGGGCAGGCCCAAGTCCAGCACGAGCACGTCCGGGTCGAAGTCCCGCACCGCCTGCACTGCCTCGGCCCCGTCCTGGCACGTCGCGACCTCGAGCCCGGCGGTGAGCAGGTACTTCTCGATCATGCGCACCAAGGTGGGCTCGTCGTCGACCACCAGGACCCGGCCTGCTCGACCACCAGTCATCAGCACTCCTTCATACCCGGCAGCAGCGCCGCCCAAGCGAACACCACGCCTGGTCACCGCCGCTTCTCTGCAGCCATTGTGGCTGACCAGCGCGCTTCCCGCCCGTGGCCTCATGGTCCACACACCACGATCCCAGATCGACCGGCAGACACCGCCCCGCAGTGGGTCTCCTGTCATGGTCCATGGGCTGTCCACCAGTGAACCGGAGACGTACTCCCAGACGCCCGAGACATCAGCGCCGGGCTCCATGGCACCCGGCCAGGGAGGAATGTCATCAAACCGTGAGACTGCCGCACAGATTCCTCCATGTCATCCAGTGAAGCTGGAAACACTTCGGATCGTGGGTGTACACCGCAGGTTCGATGGAGGCACCGCGTCGAGCGGCGCCACCGGGCACCACAACATCAACCAGCAGCTAAGGACGAGCAATGCACTCGGAGCAGGTCGCGCGGACCACCGCCGTGGATCCCCCCGCGGCAATGAAGGACCCATCCCGGAAACGGCTGATCGGTGTCGACGCCGCCCGCGGACTGGCGCTGATCGGGTTGATGGCCGTCCACATCCTGACCGAGGCCGATGAAGTCACCCACGAACCGACCCTGGTGTTCTCCATCGTCAACGGCAACTCGGCCGCCCTGTTCGCGTTGCTTGCAGGGGTCGGGCTGGCTCTGTCCACCGGCGGGAGCACCCCGCACCGGGGGCGTCGGTTGCGCGGAGACCGGACCGGGCTCGCGGTGCGGGCTCTGCTGATCGGGATCATCGGCCTGACCATCGCGGCCATCCTGCCCGCGGATCCCCCCGCCTACGGGATCCTGGTCTACTACGCGGTGTTCTTCCTGCTGGCCATCCCGTTCCTGCGCCTGTCCTCCCGAGTGCTGTTCGGGGCGGCCGCTGTCTTCGGGATTGCCGCACCGCTGCTGATGCAGAAGCTGGAACCGGTGCTGCCCGGGACCTCGGTCGACAACCACACCCTGGTGACCGTGTTCACCGAACCGCTGGGCACCGCCGCCGAACTGCTGCTCACCGGCATGTACCCGGCCCTGCCCTACCTGGCGTACATCCTGGCCGGACTGGGGCTGGGGCGACTGGGCCTGCACCGGACCCGCACCCAGGTGGCCATCGTCCTGAGCGGTGCGTTCCTGGCCCTGGGAGCCAGGTTGCTCTCGGGTCTGTTGCTGTACGTCGCCGGCGGTTACCAGGCGCTGCTGGCCACCGAGGAGATGGACCGGGAGCACCTCGACGAGGCCCTCATGTTCCCCACCGGCGAGCTGCCGGACACCTCCGGGTGGTGGTTGGCCGTGGTCACCGGGCACAGCAATGCCCCGCTGGCCATCGCCTCCAGCCTGGGGATCGGCATGGCGGTGCTGGGCCTGTGCCTGCTGCTGGGGGCCCGGGCCGGACGGTGGCTGACCCCGCTGGTGGCCATGGGAGCCATGACCCTGACCCTGTACACCGTCCACCTGATCGCCCTGGCCCCCGAGGTCCACTACCACGATCCGGGACTGTGGTTCACCGTCCACCTGGGACTCGCGGCCATCGTCGCCTGGTTCTGGATCCGCCGTTTCGGCAAGGGCCCGCTCGAGGCCATCGTGGGCCGCGCCGTGCAGGGCACCCGGGCCGTGGTGACCGACGGTTCGCCGGGGGCCTACGCCGGTGGCCCCACCTCCACGCAGTCCGGCGGCCTCACCCAGGAGGCCACACCGCGCTCCAGGACGGACCCGGCCGGACGTTAGGACGACGGTCAGGTCGACCACAGCCGCCCGCATGGCAGCCTGCCGCCCGGCGGTTCACGATTGAAGCACCGAACTCCCCAGGCTCTAGACCCGGCACGCGCCACTCCCGCCCTGCGGGCAGGAGACCGAAGCGGCAACGGAGTCCACGACGGGCAGGCCGGAGGCCCCCGGAGTGGATGGCATGGGGGTGGCCGGGGGCGGGGAGGTCTCCTCGACCCCGGCCCAGTGTGTTTCGACGCCCTGCCGCAGGGCGTCGACATCGAGGGAACACCCGGTGAGGAGCACCAGCAGGCACGTCCCGGCCAACACTCCCCGGACGCGGGCCCCGCCCGGCACCCGGATCGGCACCGTGGACATCCCCCCGCCATGACCCCGGCCTCCGTGGAGCAGTGCCCGGACACCAACACCGGTCAGGCGGGCGCCGTCTCCGGCAGACCCTTCGAGTGTGGAAGCGTCGAGACCGCTGGTCCGCCGGACGTCGGTGACCAGGGGGCCGTGCGCGCGAGTGGTGTACGTCATGGGGATCTCCTGGGTCCGGTGCGGCACGATGTCGTCGTGTGCTCCCAGCCTCTGACCCCGATGTTGAGCCACCCGTACGGTCGCCTCACGGTTCGATGACATCGAGGCGTCGGACGTATGTGTCTGTGCGGGCCGACGATCGTGGAGAAGCCGGACCGGGGGGCCGGGGCCGTCCGGGGTGGTATGACTGAAGCATGTCGACGCAGACGGGCGACGGTGCTGTCCTGCAGGCCCTTGCCCTGAGGGATATCCGCCGGAACCGGTTGGTGGCGGGTTTCGCGGTGGCCGTCCTGGTCCCGGCGGTGGTGCAGTGGTTGTGCGTGACGGCGTGGGGCAGCGACCTGACCGCGGCCTCGCTGCTGCAACTCACCGGAGCGGTGGGGGCGTCCCTGCTCGGGGGCATCGTCCCGGGGCTGCTGGCGGCACTGTGGGCGACGTTGCTGCTGAACTACTTCATGGTCCAGCCCACGGGGTCCCTGTTCATTCACGACGCCACCACGGTGGTCTCCCTGGTGTGCTTCGTGGTGGTCTCGGCCGCGGTGGCAGCGGTGGTGCACCTATCGGAGCGGCGACTGGCGCAGGCGCGGCGGGCCAGAGCCGAGGCCGCGGTGCTCAATCGGCTGGCCCTGGTGGTCGTGGCCGCCCGGGACCCGGTGTCCCGTCTGCTCCTCCAGGCTCAGGAGGTGCTCGGTGCGGATGGTGTCGGACTGTTCGTCCGTCCCGCCGGGGAGGGCCTGAACGGGGATTGGGAACGACGCGCGGGAGTCGGGTATGCCCCGGAGTCACCGGCGCGGGCGGAGGTGGTGGAGCCGGTGGATGAGAGCACCGTGCTGGCCCTCCGGGGCCCGGCGCTGTCCTCGGAGCAGCGGGGACTGCTGCGTGCCTTCACCGCGCAGCTGGTCGCGGTGCGGGACCGCCAGCGGCTGGCAGTCAGCCTGGACGAGAACCGGGCGCTTGCCCAGGACAACCGGATGCGCACCTCGATCCTGCAGGCGGTCAGCCACGACCTGCGCACCCCGCTGGCCGGAATCAAGCTGACGGTGAGCAGCCTGCTCCAACCCCATGCCCGGTTCGATTCGGGGCAGCGACGAGAACTGCTGGACACCATCGAGGCCTACACCGACCAGCTGTCGACCATGGTCGAGAACCTGTTGGACCTGTCCCGGATCGCCGGGGGTGCTGTCACCGCGGTGCAGGGGCCGGTGCAGTGGCGGGACGTGCTACCAGGAACCCTGCGCACGGTGCCGACCGGCTCGGTCGACGTCCACGGTATGGAATGGGGCACGCCGGTGGTCGCCGACGCGGGACTGGTCGAGCGTGTGGTCGCGAACCTGGTCGAGAACGCCATCCGGCACGCCCCCGGCTCCCGGATCACCGTGGCGGCCCAGGACATGGTGGAGGACGACGGGTCGCGGTATGGGGAACTGCGGGTCATCGACTCCGGATCTGCACCCTCGGTGACGCTGCCGGACGATCTCGAGGAACTGTTCGTCCCGTTCCAGCGCTTCGGTGACGCCGGCGGCGCCGGCACCGGTCTGGGACTGGCGGTGGCCCGCGGCCTGACCGAGGCCATGGGCGGGACCCTGCACGCCGAGCGAACCCCCGGGGGCGGGCTGACGATGGTGCTGCGCCTGCTGCAGGCCGAACGGGCACCGGGCCCCGACCGAGCGGATGGCATGGACGAAGAGACCGGACGATGACGACCGTCCTGGTCATCGAGGACGAACGTCCCCTGTTGCGAGCCCTGCAGTTGGCGTTGCAGGCCAACGGGTACACCGTCGTGACCGCCCCAACCGCCAGCAGCGCCCTGGCCTCACTGGGTGAGGAACCGGTGGACGTGATCGTGCTGGACCTGGGGCTGCCGGACCTGGACGGCCAGGACCTGATCCCCCGGGTGCGCACCATGACGACCATCCCCATCCTGGTGCTCTCGGCCCGGCACACGTCCGCCCAGAAGGTCGCGGCCCTCGACGCCGGGGCCGACGACTACGTCACCAAGCCCTTCGGCCTGGAGGAACTGCTGGCACGGCTGAGGGCGGTCCTGCGCCGCCGCGGTGCCGAGGACGGGGCCGCTCGGGTGGACACGGCGGATTTCACCGTGGACTTCTCGGCCCGCCGCGCGGTGCGGGACGGGGCCGAGGTGCGCCGGACCCCGACCGAGTGGAAGATCCTGGAGGTACTCACCGCCACCCCAGGCCGGTTGGTGTCCCACCACGACCTGCTCGAACGGGTCTGGGGGCCGGCCTACGTCAAGGAGACCCAGTACCTGCGGGTCTACCTGGGACAACTGCGCCGCAAGCTCGAGGCCGACCCGGCCGCGCCCCGTCACCTGATCACCGAGGCCGGCCTCGGCTACCGCTTCGACCCGTGATCGACACCGGTACCGCATGGGCTATCCGACGTGGACCCAGGGGCGGTGGGTGAGGTCCGGTTCGGCTCGGCGCAAGATCTCGCGGGTGACCGGGGCGATCTCCCCGGCCCCGAAGACCAGGAAGCGCACCAGGTTGCCCAGTGGGTTGCCTTCGGTCCACCGGAAGTACACGTGGGGCATCAGCCCGGTGACGTCGCGGATATTCAGCAGCACCGCGGCGATCGCGTTGGGCACGGCCGGGCCATGGACCTCCAGGATCCGGTAGCCGTGCCGGGTGATCCCGTGGACGTACAGTTCGGTCTCGAACTCGGAGAAGTCCTCGACCACGACCTCCAGGAACAGCACGTTTTCCTCGGCGGGCAGATGGTGGGCTGCCCGGGCGGCCGTGAGCTTCTTGGCGTAGGCGGCCGCCTCCAGCAGGTGGGGCTCGTGGGCGATGATCTGGATCGGGCCGGTGTCAACGGCGGCCAGGAACTCGACCGCCGGGGCGTCCAGGTGCACCCGGGTGGTGTGCAGCTCGAAGGATCGCCGGGCGCGGGAGACGAAAGAGACTGCCAGAATGGCCAGGATGAAGATCGTGGCAATGCGGATGCCCTCGGGGCGCTCCACGATGTTGGCCACGGTCGTGTAGATGAACACCAGGGCGATCACCCCGAAACCGGTCATCGCCCGCCGCTGCCTACGGGCTCGGGCCGAGAGGGTGACGGCGATGGCCGCGGAGGTGAACAGCACCAGCACCCCGGTGGCATAGGCCCCGCCCTGGGCATCGACGTCGGCGTCGAAGGCCACCGTGACGGCGAACGCCACCGCGGTCAGCACCAGCACCAACGGCCTGGAGGCCCGCGCCCACTGCGGGGCCATCCCGTACCGGGGCAGGTAGCGCGGCACCAGGTTCAGCAGTCCGGCCATCGCCGAGGCCCCGGCGAACCACAGGATCGTGATCGTGGACAGATCATAGACGGTGCCGAACACCTCTCCGAGGTGTGCGTGGGCGAGGTAGGCCAGCGCCCGGCCGTTCGCCTCACCCCCTGGCTGGAATTCCTGGGCGGGGATCAGCACCACCGTGGAGAAGCTGGAGGTCAGCAGGAAACCGCTCATGATCACCGCCGCGGTGGCCAGCAGCCTCCGGGTGCCTCGAATCCGGCCCGCGGGGTGCGCCTCGGTGTCGGTGTCGACGCCGCGGACCTGCGGCATCACCGCCACCCCGGTCTCAAATCCGGACAGCCCCAGCGCCAGCTTCGGGAACACCAGCAGGGCCAGGCCCACCGCCAGCACGGGGTTGCCGTGCGAGGTGGTCAGGGTGCCCCACCAGTCACCGACGGCCACCGGGTGTGCGACCGCCACGGCCAGACACACCACGATCAGCACCGCGTTCAACGTCAGGTACACCGCGACCACCAGCACCGCCACCCCGATGGCCTCCCGGAACCCGCGCAGGAACACCACCCCCAGGGCGCCCAGCAACACCAGGGTGATGACCACCTCCTGGCCCTGAAACCCCTCCGGGGCCAGCGGGTTCTCGACCACGTGTGCGGTGGCGTCGGCGGCGGAGAGGGTCATGGTGATCATGAAGTCGGTGACCGCGAACCCCAGCAGCACCACGATCAACACCTTGCCCCGCCAGCGCGGCAGCCGCCCCTCCAACATCGCTATCGACCCGGAGCCGTGCGGGCTCTCGGAGGCCACCCGCCGGTAGACCGGCAACGCCCCGAACAGTGTCACCAGCACCAGCACCAGGGTCGCCAGCGGGGAGAGCACCCCGACCGCCAGGGCCGCGATGGCCGGCTGGTACCCCAGCGTGGAGAAGTAGTCCACCCCGGTCAGGCACATCACCTGCCACCACGGATGCCGCTGCTCGTGCTTGCGCGGCTTGCCATAGGGGCCCTGGCGTACCCCGCGCGTCTCCGGCAGGTCATGCAGCAGCCACTGGCGCAGCCTGGCCCGCGGCGAGGGCCTGGGCCCGCGGAACTCCTCCGGAGGCCGGCTCAACGTCGTCATCACATCGCCCTTCCGTGCCAGCGGGGCGCCGGAACGAAGCCGACAGTACTCCCGGCCACCGCGCCTGGACCCTGCTCTTGATGGATCCTTTACACCGCTGACCCGGGACGGGGGCCGGGGCCTGAATGGTCCCCTCGAAGAGGCGTTCCGTGGGAGCTCAATCGTGACTGGACGGGTTCCGGGCCGCGGCGGGCCCTCCGGTCATCGGCGGAGGTCGAACCGGTCGAGCTCCATGACCTTGGACCAGGCCTCCGCGAAGTCGCGCACGAACTTCTCCGGGGCGTCGTCGGCGGCGTAGACCTCGGAGATGGCGCGCAACTGGGAGTGGGAGCCGAAGACCAGGTCGGCGGCGGTGGCGGTCCACCGGACCTCGTCCTTGCCGAGGTCCCGGATCTCGAAGACCTCCTCGTCAGCCTGCGAGGCACTCCACTCCGTGCCGGCCCGGAGCAGATTGACGAAGAAGTCGTTGCTCAGTGTCCCGGGGCGGTCGGTGAGGACGCCGTGGGGCGACTGGCCGTGGTTGGCACCCAGGACCCGCAGTCCCCCCACCAGCACCGTCATCTCCGGCGCCGACAGGTTCAGCATGTACGCACGGTCGACGAGCAGGGTCTCCGCTGACAGTTGCGTCCCGGGTGTGCGGAAGTTCCGGAATCCGTCGGCCTCCGGTTCCAGCACGGCGAAGGAGGCGACGTCGGTCTGCTCCTGGGTGGCGTCCGTGCGCCCCGGGTGGAACGGGACCCGGACCTCATGGCCGGCGCCGCGGGCCGCCTGCTCGACGGCCGCACAGCCACCGAGGACGATCAGGTCGGCCAGTGAGACCCTCGTCGCGTCGGAACGGGACGCGTTGAACTCCTGCTGGATCCCCTCGAGGACGCGCAGCACCTCGGTCAGCCGGTCCGGCTCGTTGGCCGCCCAGCTGCGCTGCGGCTCCAGGCGGAGGCGGGCACCGTTGGCCCCGCCGCGGTTGTCGGTACTCCGGAAGCTGGCCGCGGAGGCCCAGGCCGCGGAGACCAGCTGTGACACCGTCAGCCCGGACTCCAGGACGCTCGCCTTCAGGCCGGCCACGTCCTCGTCGCCGATCAGCTCGTGGTCCACCTCCGGCACCGGGTCCTGCCACAACTGCGGCTCGGGGACCCACGGACCCAGGTACCGGGAGACGGGACCCATGTCGCGGTGCAGCAGCTTGTACCAGGCCTTGGCGAACGCCTCGGCGAACTCCTCCGGGTTCTCGTGGTAGCGCCGGGAGATCTTCTCGTACACCGGGTCGCTGCGGAGCGCGAGGTCGGTCGTCAGCATGGTGGGCCGGTGCCTCCTGTCCGGGTCGTGGGCGTCCGGGACGGTCTCCGGCGCGTCCTTGGCCACCCACTGGTGGGCCCCGGCCGGGCTGGTGGTCAGTTCCCACTCATGGCCGAAGAGGTTGCCGAAGAAGCCGTTGCCCCACTGCGTGGGCGTGCTGGTCCAGGTGACCTCCAGGCCGCTGGTGATCGCATCGGCTCCCTTGCCGGAACCATAGGAGCTCATCCATCCCAGGCCCTGTGCGGACACCGGGCAGGCCGCCGGCTCGGGGCCCACCTGGTCGGCCGGCCCGGCGCCGTGGGTCTTGCCGAAGGTGTGTCCGCCGGCGATCAGTGCGACGGTCTCCTCGTCGTTCATCGCCATGCGGCCGAAGGTCTCGCGGATATCGTGGGCCGCGGCCACCGGGTCCGGGTTGCCGTTGGGACCCTCGGGGTTCACGTAGATGAGTCCCATCTGCACCGCGGCCAGCGGGCCGGAGAGTTCACGGTCACCGGCGTACCGCTCGTCCCCCAGCCAGGTGTCCTCCGGCCCCCAGAACATCTCCTCGGGCTCCCACACGTCCTCCCGCCCGAAGGCGAAGCCGAAGGTCTTGAAGCCCATGGACTCCAGCGCCACGTTCCCGGCGAGGACCAGCAGGTCGGCCCAGGAGACCTTCCGGCCGTACTTCTGCTTGATGGGCCAGAGCAGGCGCCGCGCCTTGTCCAGGTTGGCGTTGTCCGGCCAGCTGTTCAGGGGCTCGAACCGTTGGGCGCCGTCGCCGGCGCCGCCGCGGCCGTCGGCGATCCGGTAGGTGCCCGCGGAGTGCCAGCTCATCCGGATGAACAGTCCGCCGTAGTGGCCGAAGTCGGCGGGCCACCAGTCCTGGGAGCTGGTCATGAGCTCGGTCAGGTCGCGTCTGAGCTCCTCGACGTCGAGGCCCGAGAACTCGCGTGCATAGTCGAAGCCACCGCCCAGCGGGTCGGTCGTCCTCGAGTGCTTGCGCAGCACGCCCAGGTCCAGGTGGTCGGGCCACCAGTCCTGGATGGTCCGCGGACGGTGCCGCACGGGGGTGGGCGCGTCGATGACCGGGTTCTCGCTCTCGCTGCCGTGAACGGGCGCATCGGGTGTCGTGGACATGGGGTCTTCCTTTCGGGCCGGCGAGCCGGAAGGAACCGCCCCTGGTGTCCGGGGCGTCGGCTCCGCGGGGAGCGCCGGAGTGGTCTGCGGAGAGGCCGGGACCCTCGCGCGCCTCCCGGCGCGGGGTTCCTTCGGTCGACGGGACGTCATCCAGGGGCTGGAAGGGGACGGCGGGGAGAGGGCAGGGGAACGGATGGCGTCGACGAACGGGGCGATGCCGGCGCGGGAGGCGCACACGGTGTTCCTCCCGGTCACCGCGGTCCGGCCGGCCGACGAGGGCCCCTGCGGCACAACCGGTCATCCGGCCGCGCCACCACACCCCGAATTGTCGTGGTCGTCCGGGGGGCCGTCAAGCAGTCGCGGCCGCTCCGGCGACGACCCGGGATGCAACGGCACGCTACGGCACCGGGTCAGACGACCCGGACCGGTCCCCGGCCCGCCGGCGGCAGCAGGAATCGGTCCGGCTCCACCGCCAGCACCCCCGCCGAGGGGTCGTAGGTCCGGGCCTGTTCGGGCGGCAACCCGGCCGGCGCGGACTGCCGCACCAGGTCCCCTTCGGGACGGCGGATGTCCCGGATCACCGAGACGCAGATCCAGATCACGGCGGCCATGTGCAGCACGATCCCGGAGCCGTACCAGAGCGGGATCCACCAGGCCCCGCCACCGAACGCGCCCTCGGAGGTGATCCGGGCGGACTCCATCCACACCCCGCCCCAGTGGTAGGCCTCCGCCGCCTGCCAGATCCAGAACTGCCTCCAGTCCGGGCGGGCCAGGACCACCAGCGGGATCAGCCACATCACGAACTGCGGGGAGTACACCTTGCCCAGGAGCAGGAACGCGGCCACGATCAGCAGGCACAGCTGGGCCATCCGGGGCCGGGTCCGTGCCGATAACCCGAGCCAGGCGACTCCGAGGCAGCACAGCGCGAACAGCCCGTTGGAGATCAGGGAGAAGGTCTCCCCCGACCAGCCGGTCCAGGTGAAGGCCAGCCACATCGAGGAGAAGGACACCTCGCGGTCCCCGGAGAACGTGTAGAACCGGCTCCACTGGTCGAAGGCGGTGAGCATGAACGGGACGTTGACCGCCAGCCAGGCCGTCACGCCCGCGGCGAGCGATGCGAAGAACACCCGGAGCCGTCCGGTCCGCCAGCACAGCACCAGGATGGCGCCGAAGAAGAACAGCGGGTACAGCTTCATCGCCGCCCCCAGCCCGAGCACCACACCCGCCAGCACAGGGTGGTTCCG
>JAPFFX010000338.1 GCA_026645375.1 Citricoccus sp. WCRC_4
CGCAGCAGCGTGCCCGCGCCATCGCCGTCTGGGCCGGCTGCCTGTCCGCCGGCGGCATCGTCGCACCGCTGCTCGGCGGCGGGTTCGCCACCGCCGGCGCCTGGCAGTGGTCCTACGGCGTCGTCGTGGTGCTGTGCCTGCTGACCGCGGTCATCTGCCTGGCCTGGTCCGCGGAGTCCATCTCCCAGTCCGGCCGGCGGATGGATCTCTGGGGCCAGGTCACCTTCGCCCTCGGCCTGATCCTGGTCCTCTTCGGCCTGGTGCAGGGACCGGAGTCCGGCTGGGGCACCCCCTCGGTCGTCTACAGTCTCATCGCCGGTGTCGTGCTGCTCGCCGTGTTCGTGGTCATCGAGACCCGTGTGGAGCACCCCCTGCTGAAGCTGTCCCTGTTCAAGAACGTGAACTACTCGATCACCTCGATCATCGCCGTGGTGGGCATGTTCGCCTTCCTGGGGATCTGCTTCTCGTTCTCCATGTGGCTGGGGCCGGTCCAGCACCAGGACCCGATCAACATCGGCCTGCTGTTCCTGCTGCTGCAGGGGCCGGCCTTCGTGCTCATCCCGCTGATCTCCTGGCTGATGACCCGGGTTCCGGACCGCCTCGTGCTGACTGCCGGGCTCGGCCTGCTGGCCGCGGCGGGTCTGCTCGGCGCCACCACCCTGGACGTCACGGACCGCGGCATGGGCCAGTTCCTGCTTCCCGCGCTGCTCGCCGGTCTCGGCTTCGCGTTCACCCTCAGCCCCATGACGGCCCTGGCCATCAACACCGTCCCCCGGGAACTCGCCGGCATGGCCAGCGCCACCACCAACCTGCTGCGTGACCTCGGCTTCGCCCTGGGGCCGGTGCTCGTCGGCGCGGTCGCCCTGTCCGGGGCGGCACGCCAGCTCGGTGCCTCCCTGGCCACCTCCACCCTCCCGCCGGAGCAGCTCGGCCCGGCGCAGGGAATTTTCGAGGCCGGGGGGCCATTCGCCGTGAACTCGATCCCGCCGCAGGCACCGGGCGGCGCCGCGGGCGACCTGGCGATGCAGTCACTGGGCACCGGCTTCGGCCAGGCCTTCCTGATGTGTGCCATTGCCGCGGGCCTCTCGGCCCTGCTGGTGCTGATCGGCCTGCGCAGGGCGCCGGAGCCGGCGCCGGAACCCGAACTGCTGGCCGACCCACTGCCGGGCGCGGTCACCGCTCATCCCGGTCCCCAGGGCGGTCGGCACGCTGCCGGTGCCGCCGGCCGGCCCGACGTCGACGGGGCCCCCGAACCGGCAGGCGCGCCGGGGCGCTGAGGCACCCTCACCCCGCTGGCCGACAGGCCGCAGCCCATCGGGCCGATGTCCCGAAGGACGAGAAGACCCCGGTTCCCTGTGCGGGAACCGGGGTCTTCTCCTGCTGGTCCAGGGGCGGGACGCTCAGTAGCGGTCCGGCCCGCTGCCACCGGCGGGCTGGGACGGGCCGGGGGTGGGATGCCCACCCTGCTGGTCGGTACCCGATGACCCCTCGGACTCCTTGGACCCGGTGTCGTAGGAGGTGCCGGCCGAGGCGTGCTTGCCGCCGTCGGACTGCTGGGAGGTGGTGCCCGCCCTGTCGGCCAGGTCCTGGGTGGCGGCGGTCGCCTTGTCGGCGACGGCGTGGGCCGCGGCGCTGGCCTTGTCCGCCACGCCGGGAGCGCGGTCACGGATCGAGTCAGCGGCCTTGTCCGCCAGCCCGGTGGCCTTGTCCGCCACGCCCGGGGCCTTCTCCTTCACGGTGGAGGCCGCCTTGTGGACCTGTTCCTGGGTCTTGGGGTCGTTCCAGAGCTTCTGTGCGTTCTTCGCGAACTTGTCGAGGTTCTGACGGCCCTCGCGGCTCCCCAACAGGTAGCCGATCGCCGCGCCGACGCCCAGGGTGATCAATCGCTTCATCGTGTCTCCTTCGTGGCGGGTCCCGCCGGTTGGGTGATGCCTCGAGTCTTCACCCGCACCGCCGGACGGTCAAACACTTCCCAGCCAGTTCCCAGACTTCGAGCCCCCGCCCCCCCGCAGGCGCCGACGGCCGGCACCCCGACCACAGTCGGTGGCGCCGGCCGCCAGGACGCGGGGCCGGCCGGATCCTTCAGATCCCGCCGAGCCCGTGAGAAGGGTCAGCTACGCGGTGTGGCTGCAGCCGCCACGGCCTCGGCCACGCGCACCGAGACCTCGGGGTCGAAGACCGAGGGGATGATGAAGCCCGGGTTGAGCTCCTCATCGGAGATGCAGGAGGCGATGGCCTCGGCGGCCACGACGAGCATCTCGTCGGTGATGTCGGAGGCTCCGGCGTCGAGCAACCCGCGGAAGAACCCCGGGAAGGCCAGCACGTTGGTGATCTGGTTCGGGAAGTCCGACCGGCCGGTGGCGACCACGGCGGCGTGCTTGGAGGCCGCGGCCGGGTCGACCTCGGGGTCAGGGTTGGACATGGCGAAGACCATGGCTCCGTCGTTCATGGCGGCGATGTCCGCCTCGTCCAGCAGGTTCGGGGCGGAGACGCCGATGAACACGTCGGCCCCGACCACGGCCTCCTTGAGCGAACCCGAGAACGAGTCGGCATTGGTGTTGTCGGCCAGCCACTGGCGGTTCGAGTCCGCGTGCGTCGAGCCGCGCTCGATCACCCCGGCCCGGCCGGCGGCCACGATGTGGCGGGCGCCCGAGGCCATCAGCAGGCGGATGATGGCGGTGCCGGCGGCGCCCACGCCGGAGACGACGATGCGCACGTCCTCGATCTTCTTGCCGGTCAGCTTCAGGGCGTTGGTCAGCGCGGCCTGCACCACGATGGCGGTGCCGTGCTGGTCGTCGTGGAACACCGGGATGTCGAGTTCCTCGCGCAGGCGGGCCTCGATCTCGAAGCAGCGCGGGGCGGAGATGTCCTCGAGGTTGATGCCGCCGT
>JAPFFX010000339.1 GCA_026645375.1 Citricoccus sp. WCRC_4
CGCGTCCGTGGTGATGACCAGGGTCACGTGCATCACGATGAACAGCAGGAACCAGGTGAGCACCAGGAAGTGCACGGAGCGGGCGAACTGGATGCTGAAGACGCTGCTGATCCGCCTGAACTTGGTGGACAGCGCGGGCGACATGCCCAGCCCGGTGAGGAAGGCCAGCGGGGCCGCGACGAAGACGGTCAGGAAGTAGGCGATCACCTGCAGACTGTTGTAGGCCACCCAGGCGTTGTCGGTGGGCCAGTCCAGGGAGAGATACTGGAGCATCACGGAGACCGCGTTGGGGAAGACCTCCCAGCTGGTGGGGACCAGGCGCAGCCAGTGGCCGGTGCTGAACACCAGGACGTAGAAGATCAGTCCGTTGAGCAGCCACAGGGTGTCCATGCCCAGGTGCCACCACCTGGCCAGTCCGATCGAGTGGCGCCGGCTGGGCAGACCCACGCCGTTGGGCAACGTGATGGAGTCCTGTTTCGCCGTGTACAGCGGATCAGCAGGCACAGGCTTCTGCATCCGGAACCACTCCTTGCCGGGGGTGGAGTGCCTGGTCCAGTAGAGCCGGGGATGATCGGCGAGGATACTCAGTCCCGAACGGATGATCGGAATCAGCAGGAGCATGTTGAAGAAGTGCTGCCAGCCCACCCAGGCGGGGAAACCGGCGACGTCCTCCGCACCTTCGGGGACCACGGTCCCGGGGTAGCGTTCCACGAACTGGGCTACGGCCGGGACCTCACGGAGCCCCTTGGCGACCGCCACGCCGATCACCAGCAGGACGAACCCGATCGGTATCAGCCACAGGAGGTTGAACCACTTGGTGCGGCCGATGCGCACGCGGGGCGGAACACCGTTCTGGGCCGGCATGGACCCCGCCCAGGTGTCATCGACGACGTCGTGCTCTCGCTGATCCAGTTCTTCCCGGAAACTGCCCAGTGCCCGCGGAGTGATGTTGGATGCCGCAGGCGCCGGCAGCTCGCCGGGGGTGGGTCCGTCCGATGCTGCCATGGTGTTGTTCCTTATCGGACGGCCCCGTGGTCCGCGGGTGGTCCGGTGCTGGTGGTGGGCCCGGCACGGAGCAACGGCCGGGGCGGGCTGGGTTCAGTCGCGCCAATAGTTGTTGGCCGCAGCCACGGTGGCGAACTCGATGGCCACGACGTGGGTGGCCATCGTGAGGGAATCAGCACTCGTCGCGTACCCCGGCCGCAGCACCTGGCGGGTCTCGGGATCGGTTTGAATGGCGGCCACGGTCTTCCGGGCCAACATGATGGCCAGCTCACGGCCCTGCTCGGGAGTCGCGGTGATCAAGGTGTTCTCCGGTACCAGTGCCATCAAGACCTCCAGATCAGCAGGCGCCCCAGGGCGCTGGGCCGGTCGGCCCAGCCTATGTCTCCACTGCCACCGGCAACATGATCTCGATCATGGCCGCCGGAGCGCTGTGGATCCGGACAAGTCCATCACCACCGGAAGGGTTCCGCGCGCACGGAAAGTTGGCTACGGTGATGCCAATTAGGAAATACTTGTCTGACCTAATTCTGCGGAGAGAGAAGGAACCGGCCATGGAACTGCGTACCGCTGAGAACAGCCCTCGCCATCGGCTGCCCGGAGCGAACACCCCCACCGTCACAGTCGTCTTCGGCGGCGAGGCGGGCGGACCCGACGTCGGCCTCGTCCGGGTGCGGGTCCCGGCCGGCGGCGGGATGCCCGCGCACCGGCACGGCAACTCGGACGTCGTCGTCACCCCCGTGTCCGGACAGGTCACCATCTCCGACGGCGAGAGCTCCGTCGACGTCGGAGTCGGTTCCTCGGCACTGGTGCTCAAGGACGAGGAGGTCTCGCTGACCAATTCCGGGAAGGAAGCCGCCGAGCTCCTCGTCTCGGCCGGTCCCGCGGACTTCGTCGCGGGGGTCCGCCGATGGCCCGAGTACCGTGGCGCCTGAGCCCGGCCGGCAGGGGGCGCCGACCGCCGGAACCCGTCCGCAGCTGCCCGGGGAGAACGTCGACGCCGCCCGGATGCCCGCCCACTGGCTGCTCGCGCGGGTGGGCAAACGGGTGCTCCGCCCCGGCGGCCGCCGGCTGACGCTCGGGCTGCTCGACCGTCTGGACGTCACCGGCCGGGACCGCGTCGTCGAGTTCGCCCCGGGCGTCGGCGGAACCACCCGGTTGATCGTGGCGCGCCGGCCGGCCGGGTACACCGGCGTCGAACGGGATCCCCGCGCCGCGGCCGTCGTCCGGGGCCTGCTCGAGAACCCGGCGTACACCTGCCGGGCCGCCTACGCACGGTCGACCGGGCTCGGCGACAGCAGCGCCACCGTGGTCGTCGGTGAGGCCTACCTGTCGATGCTGCCCGATCCGGCCAAGCGCCGGATCGTCGCCGAGGCGTTCCGGATCCTCGAGCCGGGCGGACGCTTCGGGCTGCACGAGCTGGCCCTGCTCCCGGACGATGCTCCCGAGGCCGAGCAGGAGGCGGTGCGCAGACGGCTGAGCGAGGCGGTCCACGTGGGCGCCCGGCCGCTGACCGTCGAGGGCTGGCGGTGCCTCCTCGAGGGCGCAGGGTTCGTCGTGGCGCACCAGGCCCCGATGCCCATGGAACTGCTCCGGCCCGGACGCATGGTGCAGGACGAGGGGCTGCTCCGGGCACTGGCCATCGTGACCAGGATCGTGCGGGACCGGAGGATCAGAGCGCGGGTGCGCACTCTCCGCAGGACTTTCCGCGGACTGGACGAGCACATCTGCGCCGTGGGGATGGTGGCCCGCAAACCCTGATCAGTCCCGGGCGCGGAAGGTGCCCGGAACGGGCGGCCCTGCGTGCCCGGCCCACCCACCGCTCCAGGTCCGCGCGGCCGTGCCGACACGAATCGCGGGCGACGTGACGGTTCGCCGACGATCGTCGACAATGACAAGCATGGAACAGCAGAAGACCTATGACCCCGACCGCACCGTCACCATCAACGCCGGCCGCGGCCTGTCCGCGGGGTTCGTCCTCGTCGTGCTCGGCTTCCTCGTCTCGCTCGTGGCGGTCGTGGGCATCGGCCTCACCTCCTTCGGCGCCATGCCGAGTGATCCCGGGAGCGCGTCGTCCGCCGAGCAGGAGATCGAGGCGGACAGTCCCTGACGCCGCGCGCCCGGGCGCCGGTCCGTCAGCGGTGCTTGGCGACCGTCAGCAGCACCACGGCGTCCTCCACGGCCTCGAGGCCGTGGCGGGAGTTCGGCACGATCAGCAGGTCGCCCCTTGACCCGCTCCAGTCGACGTCGTCCGCCGTCAGCCGCACCCGCCCGTGCAGGACGTGCACAGTGGCCTCGCCGGGATTGTTGTGCTCGTGGAGTGCGACGCCCGCCCGCAGGGCGATGACCGTCTGGCGCATCACCTGCTCGTGCCCGCCGAACACGGTGTGGGCGCTGCGCCCGCTGGACGCACCGCGGGCGATCTCCAAGTGGTTGCGGGCGAGCGCGGTCAACGACATCTTCTGCACAACGGTCCTCCTTGCTGGGGCGACACAGGGACCCCACGGTACCAAGGCAGCCCGCCGCGTCGACGGGGAACCGACCGGGCGGTGGGACCCGCCGCCGCCGGGCTCTCCGTGCAGTGTGCTGGCACCGCAGGGACGAGGCCCCACGGTCGCGATATGACGGTTCCGGGCGGCTCACGTACGCGATATGACGGTTCCGAGCGGCTTCCGAGAGGATGGACCCATGACAGAGCACGCTCCGACCGACGAGATCAGGGACGACACGGACCCGAGCACCTTCCCCGACGCGGCGTCGAGCTCGACCGCGGAGCCCCCGGTGTCCGACTGGAACCCGCGCGGCCCCCGGGCCCGTCGCGACGCCGTGGCCCTGTACGACGACATGCGCGCCCGCTGCCCCGTCGCGCGCGGGCCGAGCGCGGCCTGGACCCTGTTCACGCACGCCGACGTCATGGCTGCGGCGCTCGACCACGAGATCTTCTCCAACGGGGCCTCCCGTCACCTGCAGGTGCCCAACGGCCTCGACGGGCCCACGCACACGGTGTTCCGCGCCCTCGTGGACCGCTACTTCACGAAGGCGCGGATGGCCGCCGTCGAACCCGTGGTGCAGCGGGTCGCCGCCGACCTGGTGGGGCAGCTCCGGGTTCCCGGGGGGATCGACGCCGTCGAGACCGGCTCCCGCTTCGCCGTGCGGGCGCAGAGCGCCTGGCTGGGCTGGCCCGCGGAGCTCGAGGGCGAGCTGCTGCAGTGGATGGAAGCGAACCGCCGTGCCACCCGCTCCCGGGACCCTTCCCGGACCGCGGAGGTCGCCCGATGGTTCGACGCGATCATCCGGTCGCTGACCGACGCCCGCCGCCGGGCCGGGGACGAGGCCCCTGACGACGTCACCACCGAGCTCGTGCGCGCCCGTGTCGACGGCCGGGAGCTCGTCGACGGTGAGATCGTCTCCATCCTGCGCAACTGGACGGGCGGCGACCTGGGGTCGATGGCACTGTGCGCCGGCGTGGTGCTCATCTATCTCGCCGACCACCCCGATCTGCAGGCGCGGCTGCGCTCCGGAGTCCCCGACCAGGAGTTCAACGCGGTCCTCGACGAGATCCTCCGGATCGACGACCCGTTCGTCGTCAACCGCCGCGTCACGACGGAGTCCGTCACGGTCGGCGGCCGCGCGCTCGCCGCCGGTGACCGGGTCTTCCTGAACTGGACCTCCGCCAACCGCGACCCGCGGATGTTCGGCGACCCGGAGAGGTTCGACCCGGTCGGCAACGCCCCGTACAACCTGGTGTACGGGATCGGCAAGCACGTGTGCCCCGGACGTCCGCTGGCGACCCTGGAGCTGCGGGCGCTGACCCGCGCGGTCCTCGAGGCGACGACCGCGATCGAACCGGATCCGGACCGGCCGCGGGAGCGCGAGCTGCCGCCCGTGGGCGGTTTCGCCGTCGCCCCGCTGATCCTGCGGTGACGTCACGGCCCGGCGTGGGCCGCGGACCCCGGGCCGGCCGAGGGTGTCCGCCCGGCCGGAGCGGACCGCGCGCTACTCCCGGGGGGCCGCTGCGTGGCGCCCAGCGGTTCCGGGGCGGGGCGTCGACGGGCAGGCGTGGATGCCCGGGGGGACCTCAGCCGGCCCGCAGGTGGGCCATGGTGAGCCCCGCCGGGATGCTGAGCAGGATCACGACGAGCAGGGCCCGGTAGGTCCACAGGGCCCACGCCGGTCCGGCGCCCCTGCCCCGGACCGTGCGGATCATCAGCGCGAGCGCTGCGACGAGCAGGAGGCCGCCGAGGTCGACGACGTACGGCATGCGGACCACGGTCCCGCCGAGCACGGCGACGCTGCCCACGTTCCATGCCGCGAGCTCGGCGGCGACGGCGCGCCCGGACGGCCGGCGCGGTGCCAGCGCGTCCTGGGCGGCGCCGAAGGCGTGCTGCGCGACACCCGCCACCAGGACCGAGTACGCGCCCGCCCACGAACCGGAGACCAGGTGCAGCGGCTCCGTGGCAGCCGCGATCAGGCCACCGAGGACGACCCACGCGGTGCCGAGGGTCTGGAAGGGCCCCGGGCGGGGACGGCCCGGCGGCCCGGGGCGCAGGCCGGTTCCTCCGCGGTCCCGGGGCACGGTGGGCGAACGCACCGGTGGTCAGTCCTTCCGTGTGGCCATGGTGCCGTCGTCGACGGGAGACTGCTGCGGGGACTCACCGACCAGTTCGGGGTGGTGGAGGTCCAGGGCGGGGCGCTCGGAGCGGATCCGGGGCAGGGAGGTGAAGTTGTGCCGCGGGGGCGGACACGACGTCGCCCACT
>JAPFFX010000107.1 GCA_026645375.1 Citricoccus sp. WCRC_4
ACCGGCAAGGGCAAGCCCGCCACCATCGACATGCGCCCGGACGAGAAGGGCACCATGATGCTCTTCCAGGGCCAGGTCACGAACACCGAGGGCACGCCCCTGCCGAACGCCAAGATCGAGCTGTGGCACGCGGACGAGGACGGCTTCTACGCCCAGTTCGCCCCCGGCATCCCGGACTGGAACCTGCGCGGCACCTTCATCGCCGACGACGAGGGCTACTTCGCGATCAGGTCGCTGCAGCCGGCCCCGTACCAGATCCCGACCGACGGCGCCTGCGGTCAGCTCATCGCAGCCGCAGGCTGGCACGCCTGGCGTCCGGCCCACCTGCACCTGAAGGTCTCGGCACCCGGGCACGAGTTGCTGACCGCCCAGCTGTACTTCCCGGGCGATCCGCACAACGAGGACGACATCGCCACCGCGGTGAAGCCCGAGCTGATGCTCGACCCGAAGCCGGCCGCGGACGGCGACGGCGTCCAGGTCGACTACGACTTCGTCCTGGATCCCGTCTCGGACGAGACCCCGGCGCACCTGCGCGTCTGACGCTGCGGAACGGGAGGACCGGCGTCGCCGTGAGGTGAGGCCGGGAACCCGGTTCCGGGAACGGGAGGCCCCGCAGGCCTGTGGCCTGCGGGGCCTTGTCGTGCGCTCAGTTCCCCGGGACGAGCGGGCGGATGCCGCACAGCCGCATGGCCTGCGCGTAGGCCTCGGTCATCTGCTCCTCGGCCTCCTCCGGGGTCTGCTTCCTGTTGGCGGGCTGGGCGTGGAGTGCCGGCAGGGGGAAGACCTTGATCGCCTTGCTGTCCAGGATGGTCCCGCCGATCGTGGCCGAGAAGGCCTTGACGAGTTTCTGGGCCTCCCCGCCATGGGCCATGATGGCCACCACGCGGGGAACCAGCTTGAGGAAGCGGTTGAAGGGCTTGACGCCCGCGGCGATCTGGTCCTTGGTGAGGTTGAGCGCGAAGTCGTCCTGGGTCCAGGGGTGGACGGTCCATGGGACGGCATAGCGTGGTGCCAACCCGGCTCCCTGGAAGACGCGGACCAGGCGCTCGGAGGTGTCGTCGTCGTTCTCGTGGGAGAGGAAACCGGAGGCGGTGCCCGGTCCGGGGGCCGCGGTGAGCACGAGGATCCGGACCTCGTCCACGTCGTATCCCGGGTCGACGTAGGGCACGGGGCCCTTGTCGGGGTCCTTCAGTGACTCGCAGAGCTGGGTGATCGGGGCGATGTTCTCCGCGTGCAGGTTGTTCTGGGCTTCGGTGACGTAGGCGGGATCGGACATTCGGCGCATGGGTGCAGTTCCCTGAGTCGTCGGAGCGCGGACCGGCGAGTGCCGGCCCGCTTGCCCCCAGTCTACGAGTCAGCCGGGTGGCGCCGGCTGCGGGCCCGTGCGCCCGGTGGGGCGAGCCGCCGCTACGCCGCCGGCGTGGTCTTGACGCGCACCGAGGACCACTCCCCGGACAGCGGGACGTTGGCGTTGAGCGTGTGCCCGCGGCCCTGGAGGTCCTTCCAGATGGAGTCCCGGTTGATGTCCGAGCGCCCGCCCTTGGGGTAACCGATCCACAGCACCCGTGCGCCGAGGGCCGGCTCGAGCCAGTCGTCCAGCACGCCGTCCAGCGAGCGCTGGTCCTGGGCGAACAGCACGACGGCGGTGGCCTCGCCGACATCCTGGGTCAGCAGCACGTCCCCGGGCAGCGGGTCGAGCAGGGCGTGCAGGCCCTGGTGGCCCCCGCCCAGGTACAGGACGTCGCCGGGCTTGATGAAGAGCTTCTGGGCCGTCGTCTTGACGGGCTCGGCGGGCGTGGCGGGCTGGTTCGTCGTCTCGGCCATGGCTCCATTGTGCACCGGCCATATGACGGACCGGAGCGCGGGGACGGGGGGAGGCCGGGCGCGATCAGGCCACCGTGGTGCCGGTCATCGACGGGGACACCATCGATGCGAAGGTGGGCGGGCGCACGGAGCGCATCCGGTTGCTCAACGTGGACACCCCGGAGACGAAGCACCCGCAGGAACCGGTCCAGTGCCTGGGGCCGGAGGCCACCGAGTACCTCGAATCGCTGCTGGCGCCGGGGGACCGGATCGAGCTGGAGTACGACGTCGAGCGGACGGACCGGTACGACCGGACCCTGGCCGGCGTGGTCAAGGACGAGTCGCTCGTGAACGCCAACATCGCCGAGGCGGGCCTGGGCGTGGCCGTGCTCTACGAGCCGAACGGCCGGTTCTACCAGCAGGCCCTGGACGCCCAGGAGCGCGCGCAGGAGGCAGACAAGGGCCTGCACGATCCGGAGGTCGGCTGCACCCTGCTCGGCCTGGCCTCGGCCGCCCTGCCTCCGCTGGAGGACCTGCCGGCCGAGGTCCCGGTCGACGCCGCGGGAGTGGCCGCCGCCCTGCCGGCGGCCGAGAAGTACCGGGACCGGCTCGAGGCCAAGCAGGTGGAGATCCGCCAGGCGGAGGAGGCTCGCCAGGCTGAGGAGAAGCGAAAGGCAGAGGAGGCCCGCAAGGCGGAGGTTGCGCGCAAGGCCGAGGCCGAGAGGAATCGCCCGCGGCAGCAACCGCAACAACCGCAACAACAGCAGCGGAAACCGGCGGCACCCCGTCAGCAGTCACCGGGTGGCGGTTACGGCACCGACGCCGACTTCCCCGGGTACACCGGCCCGCGATGCTACGCGCCGGGTGGCCAGGTGTGGCGGCCCTGCGGCTGATCGGCTGAAGGAGGCGGCCCGGCGCTGGCGCAACGGTCCTGCGCCGGGTGCCGGGCCGCCGTCGTGGTGGAGCCGGGCCTCCACCGGACAGTGCGGGTCCCTACCCCTCAGGACGGGGCATCACTTCGTCTTCTCGTCCGACTCGCCGCCATAGGTCAACCGGAGGACGCGGCCGTCCGCCTCGAGCTGGTCACGAGCCTCCCTGGCCTTCTCCACCTTGTCCGTGCTGCGCGGCGGCAACTGGATCATCTCCTCCGCCTGGATGCCGGCCTGGAGCTGGCGGGCACGTTCCATCTCGGCGTCGATCTCGGCGCCGAGCAACAAGACGATGTTGAAGATCCAGAGTGCGAACAGCAAGGCCATCACCGTGCCGATCGCGCCGTAGGAGCTGTAGCCGGCGAAGAAGCTGAAGTAGATGTACAGCCCCACACCGGCGAGGCCGATGCCGACGATCGCCACGACGGCGCCGATGCTGACCCAGGTGAACTTGGGCTGCTTCACGATGGGCGTGAAGTAGTACAGCACGGCGATCATGGCGACCACGAGGGCCAGGATGATGGGCCACTTCACCCAGGACCAGATGGGCAGGAAGGTCTGTGTCAGGAACTGCAGCATGTCCGTGAGGCCGAGCGGTTCGGCGAGCGGGCCCAGCAACCCTGTCACCAGGGCCTCGTTCAGGGCGAGGGAGACCAGGATCAGCACCACCCCGACGAGCAGGACCAGGGTGACCAGCAGCATGGACACGACCTGCTTCACGAAGCCGCGCCCTTCCTCGACGCCGTAGATGGTGTTCATGCAGCGCGAGAAGGCCTTCACGTAGGCCGAGGACGACCACAGGGCCGTGGCGATACCGATGATCAGCGCGATCACGCCTCCGCTGGCCGAACTGGTCATCGTCTGGACCAGGTTGACCACCAGCGCTTGGTAGTCGGCGGGCACGTACTGGGTGACCAGGTCTTCCACCAGGGCAGTGACGGTCTCCGCGTTGTTCGCCAGCACGAGCGTGATGATCGAGAAGATCGCCAGCAGCGCCGGGGCCAGGGACAGCACCGTGTAGTAGGTCAGCATGGCGGCCAGGTCGGTGCCGCCATCGGATCCGAACTCCTTGAGGGCCCGTTTGAGGGCATATTTCCGGCTCGCGCCGTTCAGCTTCGGAGGACTGTCCGGCTTCTTGTCGCTGTCAGGCGCCGGGGCGTCGGCAACATCCAGTGTCGCGTCGATCGGGTCCTTGATGGGCACGGTACGTCCTCTCGTTGTTCCCTCGGTCCCCCACATCTAACCCACCCGGCCCCGGTAAAGTCGAGTCGTCGAGCAGAAGGGAGCACGCCGTGGCGGGATCACTGACGCCCCGGGAGGGGGCGCTCGCGGGGATCCTGACCGCCACGGCCGGCTTCGTGGACGGCCTGGCCTTCATCCACCTCGGCGGGTACTTCGTGTCGTTCATGTCCGGGAACTCGACCCGGGCCGGTGCCGACATCGCGGAGGGAAACCCGCTGGCCTGGGCGAAGGCCATGGGACTCGTCGCCTTCTTCGTGGCCGGCGTGGTGGTGTCCTCCCTGGCCGTGCACCTGCGCTCCTCGAGATTCGCCCGGCCGGAGCCTGCCGGGCCCCGGTCGACCGCCGTCTGGGTGTCCATGGCGTTCCTGCTGCTCGCGGCCCTCATGTCCCTGGTCCCGGCGCTGCGGGTGGCCGTCCCTCCCGCAGTGGCCGCCGGCATGGGCGCCGTCAACGGCACCTTCACCCGGGGCGGCGAGGTGACGGTGGGCCTGACCTACATGACGGGGACCCTGGTGAAGACCGGACAGCACCTGGCGCTGGCCCTGACCGGAGGCAACCGGGTCGTCTGGCTGCGGTTCCTGGCCCTGTGGGCGGCGATCGCCCTCGGTTCCGCCGTCGGTGCCGTCGCCTATCTCGCCTGGGGGCTGGGAGCCCTGTGGGTCGCCGTGGTCCTGCTGGCCGGCATCGCCGCGATGCTCGACCTCCGTCAGCGCCGCGGTGCGGTGGACTAGGTTCGAGGTCATGATCAAGTACCTGGGCTCCAAGCGGGTCCTGGTGCCGGTCCTGGGGGCCATGGCGGAGGCGGCCGGGGCGCGCACCGCCGTCGACCTCTTCTCCGGGACCACCCGGGTGGCCCAGGAGTTCAAGCGGCGCGGCATCCACACCACGGCCGCGGACCGGGCCACCTACACCGGCGTGCTCGCCGGCTGCTACATCGCCACCGACGCGCGGACCGTGGACCGCGAGCACCTCGCCGCGGTCCTCGCGGACCTGCAGGCCACGCGGCCCGTGCGCGGGTACGTCACCGAGACCTTCTGCGAGCAGGCCAGGTACTTCCAGCCCAAGAACGGCATGCGCATCGACGCGATCCGGCAGCGCATCGAGGCCGAGCACGCGGGCACGGAGCTGTACCCCGTCCTGCTGACCTCGCTCATGGAGGCAGCCGACCGGGTGGACTCCACCACCGGGATCCAGATGGCATACCTGAAGGACTGGGCCCCGCGATCGATGCGGGACCTGGAGCTGCGGGTGCCGGTGCTGCTGGACGGGCCCGGGGCCTCCGTCACCGGGGACGTGATGCAGACCGTGGACACGCTGCCGGCGGTGGACCTCTGCTACGTGGACCCGCCCTACAACCAGCACCGCTACTTCGCGAACTACCACGTGTGGGAGACCCTGGTCCGCTGGGATGCCCCCGATCACTACGGGGTGGCCTGCAAGCGGGTGGACGTGCGCGACGACGAGACCCGCAGCGTGTTCAACTCCCGGCGCACCATGCCGGCCGCGCTCGCGGACGTGCTGTCCCGGGTCCGGGCGAAGACCGTGATCCTGTCCTACAACGACGAGTCCTGGATCACCGCCGCGCAGATGGCGGACATGCTCCGGGACTCCGGGCACGAGGCGGTCGAGGTCTTCGCCTTCGACTCCAAGCGGTACGTGGGGGCCCAGATCGGCATCCACAGCCCGGCGGGGAAGAAGGTGGGCGCGGTGTCCCACCTGCGCAACACGGAGTACGTGTTCGTTGCCGGCGGGGCACAGGCCGTCCGGGACGTCGCGGCCGGGCTTGCCGGCGTGGCCGGCGGGCAGCGCTCCCGGGTTCTGGACCGCACGGCGGCCGCCCTCGGTACGCTGTCCACAGGCCTGTAGCGGCACGAGCCTGCGGAAGGGGCCGGGGCCGACCCCGAAAGGACGCCATGACCGAGAGATACCTGCCCATCCCCCTGGAGCTGCGGTGGTCCGACCAGGACCTGCTGGGCCACATCAACAACGCGCGCGTGGTGACCCTGGCGGAGGAGGCCCGTGTCCGCTTCCAGGTGCACGTGGACGGCCCGGACTCCGTGGCGGAGTCCGAGACCGTGGGCGGACGCGTGGTGGCCCGGCAGGTCATCGACTACCACAGGCCGGCTCACTACGGCACCCCGCTCGAGGTGCGTGTGGGGGTGCTGCGGGTGGGCACCAGTTCGTTCACCCTGCGCCACCAGGGCGTCCAGGAGGGCCGGCCCGTGTTCACGGTGGACGCCGTGATGGTGGTGATCACCGGTGACGGGTCATCCCGACCGCTGACGGACACCGAGCGGGCCGGACTCGAGGACTGGCGCTGGCCGGACCTCGAGGGCGCCGAGGATGACAGTGCCGCGGGTGCCGGCGTCGTGACGGCCGGTGCAGCATCATCCGGCACCAGGCCGGGGGCAGGGTCATGAGCACCGCTCCCGCCCACGGACCCGCCCGTCCGGTCCGGGCCTCCGGCGCGGCAGGTGTCCTGGGAACGCGGACCGGCCAGACCGCGACGGCGGTGGTCATCGTGCTCGCCATCGTCAGCGCCTTCGTCGGTTCCGGCGCGATCGGGGGGACTCCGATCGTGGAGGCCGCCGACGGCTGGCTGACGGCGGACAGCACCTGGATCGCCCCGGCCGGGCCCGCCTTCTCCATCTGGTCGGTCATCTACGCCGGCCTCGTGGGCTACGGGATCTGGCAGTTCTTCCCGGCTGCGGACACCCCCCGTCACCACGCCGCACGGCCGTGGATCCTCGCGGGTGTCGTCCTGAACTCGGCCTGGATCTGGGTCGTGCAGGCCGGCTGGCTGGCCGTCAGCGTGCTGGTCATCGTCCTGTTGCTGGTCTGCCTGTGCCGGGTCCTCGTGATCCTGGAGTCCGCACGGTACCGCGAGGCCGCCCCGCCGGTGACGGCGGCCGGCGCGGGAGCGTCTACGGCCCCGTCCCGGGGATCCGTCGCGCGCTGGACCGAGCGGATCCTGCTCGACGGCGTCCAGGGGCTGTACCTGGGCTGGGTCACCGTGGCGACGTTGGCGAACGTGGCGGCGTGGCTGGCGTCCCTCGGCTGGACCGGTGCGCCGCTGGGGCCGGTCGTCTGGGCGACCATCCTGGTGGTGGTCGCCACGCTGATCGCCACGGCCACGGCGCTGTACGACGGCGGCCGGTTCGCCCCGGCGCTGGCGACCGCCTGGGGGCTGGCCTGGATCGCCGTCGGGCGCTCCGATGGTTCGGGGCTGCAGTCCGCGTCGCTGGCGCTCACCGCGGCGGGCGCCTCGGTCCTGGTCGTGCTGGCCACCATCGCCGCCTGGCTGCTGTCCCGCAGATCCGTCACCGGCGAGGCGCGCGACCTGATCGCCGACGCCCTGGACGGGGACGGCGACCCGATCGACGGGCGCTGAGCCCCTGACCTGCCGGGCGGGTCGGGAGTATCCTCCGAGCATCCACCGTGCCGGAGCAGGAGGCCCCCCATGAGTACCGAACCACGCACCCCTGGTGACCCGGACGAGGCGCCTGCGGGAGCCCCGTCCCAGGAGTCGACGGAGGAGACCCGAGCAGCTGCCGAGGAGGCCCGGGAGGCCGCTGAAGAGGCGCGTGCCGCCGCCGAGGAGGCCCGGGAGGCCGCTGCGGAGGCCAAGCGGCGGCACGATGCGGACGACGCCCGGGCGGACGAATGGGAGGAGGAGTCCTTTCCCGCCTCCGACCCGCCGGCCAATTACTGACCCCATGCGCAGGGCCCCGGAAACCAGGGAATGGTTTCCGGGGCCCTACGCGTCGATGCGGCGTGCCGCTCAGTAGTTGGCCGGCGGATCAGAGGCCGGGAAGGTGTCCTCGACCTGCTCGTCCAGCTCTTCCTCGGTCTCCGGGCCGCGCGAGGACTTCTCGTCCTCGCTGAACTGGGTCTGCGGCTCGTCGAGACGGTCCTCGTCCGGGACCTCCGGGTTGACGGGATCAGTGCTCATCATGTCCTCCTGAAAGTAGGTCGGGCTCCCAGTCTGCACCACGTTGCCGGAGGCGTGGAAACGGCACCGTCGATCCAGAACCGGCGGTCGGAAGACGACGCTGATCCGGGGATATCGGGGTCGCGAGGCCATCCTTCGACCGCCAGATGCACGAGGGGTGCGACTCTGACTCAGGAGGACCGCGGCGGCATCTGTTGCAGGGACCAGGGTGTTGCCATCGGGATCGGCGAAGTAGACGAACCGGCCCCAGGGTTGCTCGTCGACGTCGCTGCAGTCGACGCCCCGGGATACCAGTTCGGCCCGCGCGGCGTCGGCATCCGCGATGACCATCTGAACGCCCTTCTGCGAACCCGGGGCCATCTCGGTGATGCCCGTGCCCAGGACCACCGAACAGGCCGATCCCGGCGGGGTGAGCTGGACGAAGCGCAACTCGGGTGAGATGACGTGGTCGTGGTCGGCGTTGAACCCGACCTGGTCGACGTAGAAGTCCTTGGCCCGGTCGACATCGGTGACCGGCAGGGCCACGAGCTCGATCTTCATGTCCATGACGCACAGGGTAGACGCGGCCCGCCGGCGATGGCACGGACCGCCGTCCCACACGCAGAACTGGCGGTCAGAAGATGACTCGAAACGGGCCCTGGACGGGCATTCTCGTCATCTTCCGACCGCCAGTTGAAGGGCGGGGCAGGTCAGGCGGTGGCGCCCGCCATCTCCTGCCGCGCCGGGGCGTTGGCCGAGAGGAACTGCCGGTAGGCCGGCAGGGTCAGGAAGTCCGGGAACTCCTCGGCCAGGGCGGAGCCGGCGAACACGGTGAGCGCGTCGTCGAAGCGGTCACCCTCACTGCGTTCGATCGCCGCGAACTCCTCGTCCATCAGTTCCTGGACCCATTCTCGGGTCACGGTGCGGGTGCCACCGTCGGACAGCTGGACCGTGGAGCCGGCGTTGATCCACTGCCAGATCTGGGAACGGGAGATCTCCGCGGTGGCGGCATCCTCCATGAGGTTGTGGATGGCGGCCGCACCGTTGCCCCGCAGCCAGGACTCCACGTAGCGGATGCCGACCTCGATGTTGGTGCGCACGCCCTTCTCGGTGATCGACCCGGGGGTGGCGGACACGGCCAGCAGCCCTTCGGCGTCCCGCTGCACGTCCTCGCGCTTGTTGGTCCGGATCTGGTTGCGCTGGTCGCCCAGCACCGCGTCGAAGATCTCCATGGCCACCGGCACCAGGTCCGGGTGGGCCACCCAGGAGCCGTCGAAGCCGTCGTTGACCTCTCGGGTCTTGTCCTCGCGCACCTTGGCCAGCGCGTTCTCGTTGGCCTCCGGGTCGCGCCGGTTCGGGATGAAGGCGGCCATGCCGCCGATCGCCGAGGCGCCGCGCTTGTGGCAGGCGCGCACCAGCTGGTCGGTGTAGGAGCGCATCATCGGGGCGGTCATGGTCACGTCCGCGCGATCCGGCAGCACGAACTCCTCGCCGCGGTCCCGGAAGTTCTTGATGATGGAGAAGATGTAGTCCCAGCGACCGGCGTTCAGGCCGGCGGAGTGGTTGCGCAGCTGGTAGAGGATCTCCTCCATCTCGAACGCGGCGGTGATCGTCTCGATCAGCACGGTGGCGCGCACGGTGCCCTGCGGGATGCCGAGGTGGTCCTGCGCCACCACGAACACGCAGTTCCACAACCGGGCCTCGAGGTGGTTCTCGGTCTTGGGCAGGTAGAAGTACGGCCCGACGCCGCGGCGCAGCAACTCCTTGGCGTTGTGGAAGAAGTACAGGCCGAAGTCCACGAGCGAGCCGGACATCGGCTCGCCGTCCACCATCAGGTGGTCCTCGTCCAGGTGCCAGCCCCGGGGACGGACGATGATGGTCGGCCGGTCCACCAGCTGCACGCCGCCGAGCTTGTACTCCTTGCCCTCCGGGGAGGTGAAGTCGATCTTGCGCCGGATGGCGTCCTTCAGGTTGACCTGGCCGGTGAGCATGTTCGACCAGGACGGCGAGGAGGAGTCCTCGAAGTCGGCCAGCCAGCACTTCGCCCCGGAGTTCAGCGCGTTGATCGTCATCTTGCGGTCCACCGGGCCGGTGATCTCGACCCGCCGGTCCTTCAGCCCGGGCGACAGCGGGGCGACGCGCCAGGACTCGTCCTCACGGATGGAACGGGTCTCGGGCAGGAAGCCCGGGGTCCACCCCTGGGAGATGCGCTCGCGGATCTCCTGGCGCCTGGCCAGCAACTCGGCGCGCCGGCCGTTGAAGCGGCGGTGCAGCACGGCCAGGAACTCCAGGGCGTCCGGGGTGAGGATCTCCTCCTGCCGCGGCAGGTGGGGTCCGGTGATCGTCACGCCGTTGAGGGTGATGGGCTGGTCGGTGGGGTACATGGTGGTCTCCTTGGGAGTGTGGCCGTTCCGCCCTAGGCGGGGGCCGGAGGAAAAGTGGTTGCTGTGCCCCGGGCTGGTGAGGGGAGTGGAGGGCGACGGCGGCGCCTGTCGGTGGGGCGCCGGCGTCGGGCTGGTGTTCGGGTCCGGTGGGGAAGCAGGTGACGGCCGGGCCGGGAAGGGCCCGGCCGCCACCGGTGCGTCAGCTCGGCTCGAGGCCGGCCGCGGTGGGGATCAGTGGAACTGTCCGGCCTCGGTGGAGCCGGCCAGCGCCGTGGTGGAGCTGTCCGGGTTGACCGCGGTGGAGATGGCGTCGAAGTACCCGGTGCCGACCTCGCGCTGGTGCTTGGTGGCGGTGTAGCCGCGGGCCTCGTCGGCGAACTCCCGCTCCTGCAGCTCCACGTAGGCGGACATCTGGCGCTCGTTGTAGCCCTTGGCCAGGTCGAACATGGAGTGGTTCAGGGCGTGGAAGCCGGCCAGGGTGATGAACTGGAAGGTGTAGCCCATGGCCCCCAGCTCGCGCTGGAACTTGGCGATGGTCTCGTCGTCCAGGTTCTTCCTCCAGTTGAAGGACGGGGAGCAGTTGTACGAGAGCATCTGGTCCGGGAACTCGGACTTGACGGCCTCGGCGAACTTCTTGGCCAGCTCCAGGTCCGGGGTGCCGGTCTCCATCCAGATCAGGTCGGAGTAGGGGGCGTAGGCCTTGGCGCGGGCGATGCAGGGCTCGATGCCGTTGCGGACCTTGTAGAAGCCCTCGGCGGTGCGCTCGCCGGTGATGAACTCGGCATCACGCTCGTCCACGTCGGAGGTGATGAGGGTGGCGGCCTCCGCGTCGGTGCGGGCGATGACCACCGAGTTGACGCCGGAGACGTCAGCGGCCAACCGGGCGGCGTTCAGGGTGCGGATGTGCTGGCCGGTCGGGATCAGCACCTTGCCGCCCAGATGACCGCACTTCTTCTCGGAGGCCAGCTGGTCCTCCCAGTGCACACCGGAGGCGCCGGCGGCGATCATGGCCTTCATCAGCTCGTAGGCGTTCAGCGGACCGCCGAAGCCGGCCTCGGCGTCCGCCACGATCGGGACCAGATAGTCCTCGACGGTCTGAATGCCCTCGGAGAACTCGATCTGATCGGCGCGCATCAGGGCGTTGTTGATGCGGCGGACGACGGCCGGGACGGAGTTGGCCGGGTACAGGGACTGGTCCGGGTAGGTGTGACCGGAGAGGTTCGCATCAGCGGCGACCTGCCAGCCCGAGAGGTAGATGGCGCGCAGGCCGGCCTTGACCTGCTGGACGGCCATGTTGCCGGTGAGGGCGCCCAGGGCGTTGGTGAACGTGCCCTCGGCGTGCTCGCGGGTCAGCTGGTCCCACAGCTTGTCGGAACCGCGGCGGGCCAGGGTGTGCTCCTCCTGGACGCGACCGCGCAGCTTGACGACGTCCTCAGCGGTGAAGGTGCGCTCGGTGTTGGCCCACCGGGGGTTGTGGTCCCAGTCGTGCTGGAGCTGTTCGGCGGATGCGGGGGTGTTCGGTTCCATGTCGGCTCTCCTGCGAGTCGGGTGTGGACTGTGGCGGTCGAAGTGATGTGGATCGCTTCGTTGACCACCAGTCTTGACCGCTGGGACGCCTCGCGGGGCGGGAATCGACGGAAAATTTCACTCCATCTTCACGATGGTCAGAAAGTCACTATTTCCCCATATTTAAGCCCCGCAGCGCGCGCCTCAGGCGTGATCAGAGCAATTAAATGAATTCTTGACACCGCGCGGGCTCGACACCCCGGACGACCGCCCGCATGCGAGACCGGCGGATGGGGAGAACTCCCCATCGCGGCCCGGGCGGACCGTTCCTAGGATGACTAGCGAGTATCTTGGGCCGGTGAGGCCGTGCTGAGGATGGGGGACGGGAACCATGGTGGACTACCGGGTGGATGAGGACGGCGCCAACGGCGTCATCGCGACGAACCGCACGCATGCCGGCGAGTTCGAGCCGCTCATCACCGAGCTGCGTACCGCCGTGGAGGGGACCGCGGCGGAGTGCCAGAGCACCCTGATCGCCGGGGCCCTGCAAGAGGTCCACGACGGCTACCTCGCGCCCGTGGCCACGATGGCCCACTGGCGCAGCACCAACATCGTCAACGAGGGCCAGAAGATGGTGAACGCCTTCATCGACGGCAATGAGCAGATGGCGGCGGACGCCCGGCGCGAGATCTCGGACGTCCCCTCGAGCTGGGAGGACGCCCAGTGAGTGTCGACCTCGGCGGCCTGCCCGCCTTCCCTGACACCGGAGCCCTGCGGGCAGCCGCCCAGGGGATCAGGGATGCGGGGAAGGCGATCTCCGACCGGGCGGACGAGGTCAAGGCCAGCTGGGGCGACATCCAGGCCAACGGGTACATCACGTCGGACACCCTGGACATGGGCACGGTCTATGCTGCGGCCGACCCCGTCGTCGACTACGGCGATGCCGGCAAGTCCGGGACGCGGGCGGTGTACCTGGCCGTCGATGCCTACTGCGATGCGATGGACGGGCTCAGGGGCGCCTATGACCGTGCGGTCGCGGGGGCATCGGCCTGCTACGCCGATGAGGCCGACGAGCAGGATGCCCAGGATGCGGTCAATGCCGTCGCGCGGCAGATGGCCGACCTGGAGGAGCAGTGCGCGCACAGCATCAGGGCCGTCAACCCGGACACCCCGTACACCCCCGGGCAGTTCGCGGGCCCGGCGGCCGGTGCCAGCAGCGCCCTGGTCCAGGAGGCCCTGGAGGGACACCGGGTCCACAGGTTCACCTTCGACGTGGTGGACACCGTCACCGTCACGTCGGTGCGGTACACCGACCTCCAGGTCGAGTTCGCGGACGGCAGCAGGCTCCGGTACACGGAACTCGACCTGACCCAGACGAGGATCGAGACGAGGACCCCGGTCGTCGTCGCGGCCGACCTGCCCAACCCGCCCGGGTGGGCGAAGTGGGGTGGCCGCTTCCTCGAGGGGGCGGACGTCGTCCTCTCGGCGTGGGGAAACTACTCCGAGGAGTGGAACCAGGACCTCGTCGAGAATCCGGGGATGACCACGGCCGAGCAGGCCGGCAGCGCGGTCAAGTCGGCTGCGCTCGGCGCCGGTGGCTCCTTCCTGGGCTCCGCGGGCGGCGCGTGGGGCGGCGCGGCCGCCGGTGCGGCCGCCGGCACCCTGGTGGGCGGTCCGGTGGGGACCGTCGTCGGCGGCATCATCGGGGGCGTGGCCGGTGGTATCGCCGGTGGCTGGGGCGGAGAGATCCTGGGCAATACCATTGACAACTGGACGGACGGCGAGGGCTTCGCCGATGGCGTGAAGAACGCCTGGAACAACTTCTGGGGAGGCTGAGTTGTCGGACAACCAGATGATCGCGATCGCCATCACGGTGATCTTCTGCCTGGCGGCGCTGTGGTCCGGCGTCATGAGCGCGCGGGCCTATCGGGGGAGCTGGCGTGGGTGGATGGCCATCCACCCGCCGCTGACCCTCTGGGGGCCGCACTGGGGGCTGCTGACCCTGGCCGTCTATTCCGTCACCTCCCTCATCGGCGGAGTCCTGTTGGGCCTGGCGCAGGTCGGGGACTCCTCCTGGATGCAGGTGGCGTCCATCGCGGTGCTGATCACGGGCATCGTCGTCGGGATGGTCGTCAGCCACGTCCTGCCCGATCGCTGGCGGCCGGAATGGTATCGACGCCAGGCCGTGGGGGCCTCGACGGGGAGGCGCTGATGGCGGCTGAGCCCGCCCTGGCGCTGGAGCAGTGGGGCGTCCGGTGGAGCGTCCCGACCGGCTGGACCGACGTGACGGCCGACGTCGCGATGCCGGGGGTGTCCCGCGTCCTGCGCGGGCCGTCCCGTGAGGGAATCCTCGCGCCCTCGGCCGTGCTGACGATCCACGACTTCCCGGGGACCATGACCCAGCTGTCCACGGTGAACATCGCGACGTGGTCGGTCCTGTACCCGGACCTCCACGTGCTGTCGGTGGACGAGTTCAGGGGCGGGCGGCGAGTGGAGGCCACGGCCACGCAGGACGGAATGCACCTGCACTTCACCCACGCCTGCACCGTGGTCGAGGGATACAGCATCGGGCTGACGGTGACGGTCGCCGAGGCGGACGTGCCCGCGCTGGACCGCACCGTGGGTGACATCCTGTCCTCGCTGGAATACCCCGAGCATGCCGTGGCGCTCGACGCACCCGGTTACGCCTGGGTCCCGGACGGGGCGCCGACGCCCGCCGCCGGCTTCACGGACGCCGCCGGGCAGCCCGTGGAACGCCTCGACGACCTGAACCGCCGGCAGTCCTGGACCTCGGAGGGACCCGTCCTCGACCGGGACCAGGTGGAACTGCTGCGCCGCCTGATGGACTCCGGCCGGGGCCTGGGCCGGCTCGAACGCGGCACCTATGTCAGCCAGTTGCGGGCACTCCAGGACGCGCAACTGTGCGATGAGCGCGGCAGGGTGACCCCGGCCGGCTCCACCGTGGTCGCGCCCCTGCGGGACGCCGAGACCAGCGTGCGCGTGATCACGCGGCGTGGCCCCCGGACGAGCATCCTGCAGGCGTGGCGTGGACACCACGGGGGGACGACGGTCCTGGCCGGTCCGGATGCGGCCGCCCAATGGGCCACGGACCCGGCGCAGCCCCTCGCCGACCGCCAGACGCTGGACATGGTCCAGTCCGGCACGGAGGCGGCGGTGATCGCCGCCTGGGTCGGCGCCGGACCCACCTGGCCCGCCCTGGACCGGGACGTGACCGTGATGTCCTCGGTCATGACCCGACTGGCGGAGGGTTCCCCCGTCGAGGCGGATGACCTGCCCGAGGTCCTCCGGGGACGGGACCTGCTGGTGTGGAGCCTGCAGGCAGGGCCGGACGAGGCGCCGCTGCTCTTCCTGAACATCGACGGCGTGTCACACGCCGAGGTGGTCAGGGAGGCCGACCGGGCCGTCGTGGTCCCCATCAGCAGCCGCAACCTCTACCGCCGGATCAGGATGCTCCTGGAGCCGGGACTGGGCACGCGGGCGCGGTAGGCCGGTGCATCCCGGAGCGCCTCACGCCGACGGGCCGGACGCAGCCGAACTCCCGGCGGCCAGGGCGGCGGCGAGGTCGACGGCGAAGTCCTCATGGCCCGGGAAGTCGATGATCCGGCGCGGCTTCCGGCTGGCGACCGTCGGCTGGACCGGTTCGAGGGTGCCGCCGGTGGCCAGCGCGGAGTCGAGGTCCGGGGCCCCGGCGAGGGCGCGGAACTGGGCCCACGTGGGCGGCATCAGCTGGTGGATGCCGGCGCGGAAGTCCTCCAGGGCCGCCGTCGCCGTGGTCCACCTGCTGTCCGCTCCCTCGAAGGACAGGGTGCCCGGTTCCTGCCCGTCCGGCAGGGCGGCCAGGAAGAAGTAGGTGTCATAGCGCCGGGGTTCGCCCTCCGGGGTGACCCAGCGGGACAGGGCGCGCAGGCCGCCGGCGTCCGGGTGCAGGCCGTGCTCGGCCAGCAGGGTGGCGAAGTCGAGCTCGTGGTCCTCCACCCGTCGGCGGGCATCGTCCGGGAGCGCGGCCAGGGTGGCGGCGTCCACCGGGCGGCCATCCCGGTGCCGGGCCAGCAGCACCCCCGTCTCCTCGAAGGTCTCGCGCACGACGCCGGCCAGCACCATCCCGGCGGTGTCCGGTTCCAGCTGCAGCCGCAGGCCCCAGTCGACCAGGTCGGTGCCGGCCCAGAAGTCGGCCGGCAGGGCGTCGGCGGCGTCGATGCGTCCGCCGGGGAAGGCTGAGACCCCCGCGCTGAAGGCCAGGGCGGTGTGCCGGGTGATGGTGAAGACCTCCGGGGCCGGCGAGTCCGTGCCGGGTCTCAGGAGCAGGACCGTGGCCGCCCGGGGGATACCCGGGGTCGTCGGTGCGTCGGGGTGGTGCTGGGCGGAGGAGGACATGGGCTCAGGGTAGGCGGTCAACCGGTCAGGGCCCGCCAGGCCATCGGTGCCAGGACGTCTATGACGTCGCGTTCTCCCGCCACGTCGGCGGTCTGGGCACCGTTGGCGCCGCGGGCGCCGTCCGAGTGGTGCGGGGCGGACGGGCGGGCCGGACCCCCGGCGCTGTGCGGGGTCGAGTTGAGCAGGCCGAAGGTGGCCATCAGGCGGACCTGGCGTTCGCCGCCGTCGAGGTCCGGGCGCAGCCCTGCCAGGGGCCCGTCCCAGGACTGGACGTACTCGCGCTGCAGGCGGCGCACGCGCCGGTTGTCCTCCGGTGCCAGCGACGGCAGCTCGCGGTCCTGGAGGCGGATGACGTCCGGATCAGAGGTGGCGAAGTCCAGGTGGAACCGGATCAGCCGCTCGAGGGTCTCGCCGGGCCCGTGCCCGGAGTCGAGGATCTCCCGCCCGCCGGCCAGCAGCCGTTCGGAGACGTCCACCAGGATCTCCGCCAGCAGGGCGTCCTTGCTGGAGAAGTGCTTGTACAGGGCCGGTCCGCTCATGCCGACGGCCTCACCGAGCTCACCGGTGGAGACGGCTGCGAAGCCGCGCTCGGCGAACAGGTGGGCGGCCGAGCGGATCAGCGCGGCCCGCCGGTTCGCCTTCTGGGTGGCCCTCCAGGTTGCGGTCATCATGTCCTCCCC
>JAPFFX010000364.1 GCA_026645375.1 Citricoccus sp. WCRC_4
GGCCGTCGTCATCGGTGCGGGTCCCGGTCTACTTCTGGGCCCCCTGGGCGGCCACGGCGGCAGCGCCGGCGGCGGCGGCCTCCGGGTCCAGGTAGCGGCCGTGCGCCGTGATCGGCTTCAGGTCCTCGTCCAGCTCGTAGTACAGCGGGATGCCGGTGGGGATGTTCAGCCCGGCGATGTCCTCGTCGGAGATGCCGTCCAGGTGCTTGACCAGGGCCCGCAGCGAATTGCCGTGGGCGGCGATGAGCACGGTCCTCCCGGCCTTGAGGTCCGGCACGATCTCCGACTCCCAGTAGGGCAGCAGGCGGGTCACCACGTCCTTGAGGCACTCGGTGCGCGGGGCGTCCTCGCCCAGCTCGGCGTAGCGCGGGTCCCCGGACTGGGACCACTCGGAGGAGTCGTCGAGCACCGGCGGCGGGGTGTCATAGGACCGGCGCCAGACCATGAACTGCTCCTCGCCGAACTCCTCGCGGATCTCGGCCTTGTCCTTGCCCTGCAGCGCGCCGTAGTGGCGCTCGTTCAGCCGCCAGTCGCGCTTGACCGGGATCCACTGCCGGTCGGCGGCCTCGAGGGCCAGGTTGGCGGTGGTGATGGCGCGCTTGAGCAGCGAGGTGTACAGCACGTCCGGCAGCAACCCCTCCTCGGCCAGCAGCTCGCCACCGCGGACGGCCTCCCGGCGGCCCTTCTCGGTCAGGGGGACGTCCACCCAGCCGGTGAACAGGTTCTTCTCATTCCAGTCGCTCTGGCCATGCCGCAGCAGGACGAGCTTGTACGGGGTCTCAGCCATGGGCACATCCTATAGGCGGCCCCGAGTCCGGAACGGTCAGTAGCCGTAGTGCGACGGGCCTCCCCGGCCGAACAGCTTCAGCTCGGTCCGCGGGCCGGCCAGGTACACGGCGGCCACGCACAGCGCCGCGATCTGGAACAGGCCGAAGCCGGCGCCGAGGCTGCTGATGGAGCCCAGGAACGTCAGGACGCCGACCACGCCGGCCACGCCGGTGAGGATCAGCCAGAACGACTTCTGCTTCTGGCCGGAGCGCTCGAACTGGTGGGCGGGCCGGGTCAGGCAGTCACCCAGCGCCCAGACCTCGAGGACCACGGCCACCACCGACAGTGCGATGTACAACCAGTTCTCGATGGAGGTGACCAGGATCCAGGCGCTCATGGGGACAGCCTAGCGGTGGGGGCGGTTCCCGGCCGCGGCGGCGCGCAGTGCCTGCACGAGGTCGTCCCACAGGTCGTCCACGTGCTCGATCCCGCAGCTGAGCCGCAGCAGCCCGGCGGGCACGGTCCTCGGCTCCGCGGCGAAGCGCCGCCGCCGCTCCACGAGCGACTCCACCCCGCCCAGCGAGGTGGCCGGCACCCACAGCCGCAGGGCCCGCACCGCCGCGTCGGCAGCGGCAGCGGATGCGTCCTCGGCCGGGCCGGTCCCGCCCTCGCCACTGCCGGCGGCGACCTCGACGGTCAGCACGGAGCCGAAGCCGCCGTGCATCTGCCGCGCCGCCAGGGCGTGCTGCGGGTGCTCCGCCAGCCCCGGGTAGCGCACGGCGGCGATCGGCAGGGTGCCCTCACGCCGGGCCGCCTCCGCCCGGCGGGCCAGCTCGGCCGCGTTGGCCTGCGAGCGCTCCAGGCGCAGGGCGAGGGTGCGCATGCCGCGCAGGGCCAGGAAGGCCTCCATCGGCCCGGCGATGGCCCCGTGCAGGGTCCGGTGGGCGTGCAGCCGGGCCTGCAGCTCCGGGTCGGCGGTGACCGCCGCGCCCAGCACCACGTCGGAGTGCCCGGCCAGGTACTTGGTCACCGAGTGCACCACGACGTCGGCCCCGAGGTCGAGCGGACGCTGCACCAGGGGCGTGGCGAAGGTGTTGTCCACGACGACGAGCGCCCCGGCCGCGTGGGCGGCCTCGGTGAGCGCGGGCAGGTCGGCGACCTCCAGCATCGGGTTGGTCGGGGACTCGAGCCACAGGATCGAGGCCCCCTCGAGCGCGCCGACGACCGCCGCGGTGTCCGTGATGTCCACCTGGTCGACACTCAGCCGGCCGGAGCCGCCCATGCTCTCCAGCAGCGAGGTCAGGCCGTTGTAGGCGTGCTGCGGGGCGATGACGCGTGCGCCGACCGGGACCAGGTGCAGCGCTGCGGCGATCGCGGCCATGCCGGAGGAGAACAGCAGGGCCGGGGTGGCCTGGGGGTCCGGCACGCCCTCGAGGGCGGCCAGCAGCTCCTCGGGCCCATCCCAGGAGGGGTTGGACATCCGGCCGTACACCCGGCGGTCGGCGCCGCCCCCGGCCTCCCACCCCACGAAGGTGGAGGTGAGGTGCACGGGCTCGTTGACGGGAGCGTCGACCTCCTTCGCGGGACGGGCGGCACTGACCAAGAGGGTTTCGGGATGCATGGGCCACATCGTACGTCCGCCGCCGGGCCCGGGCCGTGGATCGTTCAGCAGCGTGACGCCGCCGCCGGTAGGCTGGCCCGGTGACCCAGACGCCTGCTGCCGCCGCCCCCGGAGCCCGAGGGCCGGGCGTGTTCATCGCCTTCGAGGGCGGGGACGGTTCGGGCAAGTCCACCCAGGCCCGGTTGCTGGTCGAGCGGCTCCGGGCCGCCGGCCACGACGTGCTGCCGACCCGCGAACCGGGCGGGACCGACGTCGGCGAGCGACTCCGCGAGCTCGTCCTGGATCCGCGGTACGCCCCCATCGATGCCGTCACCGAGGCGCTGATGTTCGCCGCCTCCCGATCCGCGCATGTGCGCCAGCTGGTGGTCCCGGCCCTGGAGGCCGGGCGGATCGTGGTCACCGATCGCTACGTGGACTCCTCCGTGGCCTACCAGGGCGCCGGACGGGACCTCGGCACCAGGACGGTGGCGCAGCTGAACGAGTGGGCAACCGACGGCCTTCACCCGGACCTCACGGTCCTGCTGGACGTGGACACCGGCATCGCCGCTGCCCGGCGGGTCCTGCGCGAGCAGTCGGCTGGAGACGCCGGACCGGACCGGATGGAGTCCGAGCCGGAGGTGTTCCACGAAAGCATCCGCAACGCGTTCTTGAACTGCGCGGCCGCCGACCCGGGCCGGTACCTGGTGCTGGACGCCGCGCGACCGGTCCCGGAGCTGGCCGATGAGGTGCTGGAGCGGGTCACCGGACTCCTGGGGCAGCGGGGCCGTTCCGGGGCCGTGGCCTCGGACGGGACACCGACCGCGGGGAGGCGGCCATGACCGCGCCCTCCCCCGTCCCCGCGGACGAGACGACCCCGGCCGCCCTGGCGCCGGCCTGGGCCGAGCTCGCCGGCCAGCAGGCCGCCGTCGAGCAGTAGTCCCGGGCCGCCGCGGCGGACCGGCCCACGCACGCCAGGTAGTTCACCGGGCCGCCGGGGTCCGGACGGTCCAACGCGGCCCGGGCCTTCGCCCAGGCGCTGCAGTGCGAGGTCGAGGACCCGGACCGGCGGGGCTGCGGCAGCTGCCACTCCTGCCTGACCGTCTCCGCCG
>JAPFFX010000373.1 GCA_026645375.1 Citricoccus sp. WCRC_4
TCTCGGCGAACCCGACCGGGCCGCTGCACATCGGCCACACCCGGTGGGCTGCCCTGGGCGATGCCATCGCGCGGCTGCTGCACGCCTCGGGGGCGGAGCTGACCGCCGAGTACTACATCAATGACGCCGGCAACCAGATGAACGTGTTCGCCCAGTCGGTCTACAACCGGCTGCACGGCCTGCCGGTCCCGGAGGGCGGCTACCCGGGGGAGTACATCCAGGACCTCGCACACCAGGTCCTGACCGACCACCCGGACATCCGGACGGTGAACGAGCAGGCGGCGCTGCCCATCATCCGCGAGTCCGCCTACCGGCACCAGATGCAGGACATCCGGACCACCCTGGCCGAATTCGGCGTGCACTTCGACGTCTGGTTCTCCGAGAGGCAGCTGCACGAGTCCGGGGCGATCGAGAACGCGGTGGCCCGGTTGCGCGAGCTCGGCCACATCGACGACCGTGACGGCGCCGTGTGGCTGCGCACCACCGACTTCGGCGACGACAAGGACCGCGTGCTCATCCGGGCCAACGGCGAGCCGACCTACTTCGCCGCCGACGCCGCCTACTACCTGTCCAAGAAGGACCGCGGCTTCACCGAGAAGATCTACCTGCTCGGCGCCGACCACCACGGCTACGTGGGCCGGCTCAAGGCCATCGCCGCCTGCGCCGGGGACGACCCGGACCGCAACATCGAGGTGCTGATCGGCCAGCTGATCTCCGTCAACGGGGCCAAGCTGTCCAAGCGGGCCGGCAACATCATCGAGCTCAAGGACCTGGTCTCCTGGCTCGGTGCCGATGCCCTGCGCTATTCGCTGGCCCGGTACCCCGCGGACTCGCCGATCACCATCGACCCGGAGATCCTCACCTCCCGGACCAATGACAATCCGGTGTTCTACGTCCAGTACGCGCACGCCCGGACCCGGGGGGCGGCACGCACGGCGGAGGCCGCCGGCGTCGACCGCTCCGCCTTCGACGCGTCCCTGCTGACCCACGCCACCGAGTCCGACCTGCTGGCCCGGCTGGGCGAGTTCCCCTCGGTGGTCGCCCAGGCCGCCGAGTTCCGCGAACCCCACCGGGTGGCCCGGCACCTGGAGGTCATCGCCGGGGCCTACCACTCCTGGTACGGTGCCTGCCGCATCGTCCCGGTGACCTCCCGGGAGGGCACGCCCGGGGAGATCACGGACCTGAACCGCACCCGCCTGTGGCTGAACGAGGCCACCTCCCAGGTGCTCGCCAACGGACTGGGACTGCTGGGCGTCAGCGCCCCGGAGAGGATGTGAGGACGCCGATGACGATCCCGACCGACGACACGAACCCGGCCGCCGGGCCCTCGCCGCTCGCCCCGGACTGGCTGGAGTACCCCCGGGACCCCAACGCCCTGGTCCCCAAGCTGTGGGCGGCCGGGGTGTCCCGCAACGACGACGGCGAGATCGCGGTGCAGGGCATTCCCGCCTCGCGGCTCGCCGCGGAGTTCGGCACTCCGTTGCTGGTCCTGGACGAGGAGGACTTCCGGTCCCGGGCGCGGGCGTTCCGCGAGGCCTTCGACGCGGCCTTCTCGGACCTGTGCGGGGGAGTGGACGTGTACTACGCCGGCAAGTCCTTCCTGTGCACCGCGGCGGCCCGGTGGGTCACCGAGGAGGGGCTGCGCCTGGACACCGCCTCCGGTGGCGAGCTGGCCATCGCACTGCGCGCCGGGGTGGACCCGGCCCACATCGGCCTGCACGGCAATAACAAGTCGGACGCGGAACTGCGCCGTGCCCTGGACTCCGGCGTCGGACGGATCGTCGTGGACTCCCTGGACGAGCTCGACCGGCTGGCCGCCCTGGCCGCCGAGGCCGGGGTGAGGGCGCCCGTCATGCTCCGGCTCACCCCGGGCGTGCACGCCCACACCCACGAGTTCATCGCCACCGCACACGAGGACCAGAAGTTCGGCCTGTCGATGGCCGCCCCGGATGCCGGGCAGGGCAGCGGGACGGCCGGTTCACCGGCGGCGGCCGCCGTCGCCCACGCCCTGGCGGCGGAGTCCATCGACCTGCTGGGCCTGCACTGCCACATCGGCTCCCAGATCTTCGAGGCCGAGGGCTTCGGGGTGGCGGCGGAGAAGCTGCTGGGCTTCCTGGCCGAGATCCGCGACACCCACGGCGTGGAACTGGCCGAGCTGGACCTCGGGGGCGGGCACGGCATCGCCTACACCGCGGCGGACGATCCGCGCACGCCCGAGGACATCGCCACCACCCTGGCCTCCGCCGTCCGGGTGGCCACCGAGCGACTGGGGCTGGCCTGCCCGCGGATCTCGATCGAGCCGGGCCGGGCGATCTCCGGCCCCTCGACGTTCACCCTGTACGAGGCCGGCGTGCGCAAGACCGTGTCCGTGGACGTCCCTGATGCAGCGGGCGTCACGGGTGGGACGACCCACCCCCGCCGGTACGTGTCCGTGGACGGCGGGATGAGTGACAACGCCCGCCCGGTGCTGTACGACTCCGACTACTCCGTGGCGCTGGCCTCGCGCACCTCGACCGGGCCCGCCGTGCTCTCCCGCGTGGTCGGCAAGCACTGCGAGTCCGGGGACATCGTGGTCCGGGACGCCTACCTGCCCGACGACGTCGCGCGCGGCGACCTGCTCGCGGTGCCCGCCACGGGTGCGTACTGCCACTCGTTGTCCAGCAACTACAACCAGCTCACGCGTCCGGCCATCGTGGCCGTCCGGGACGGACAGGCCCGTGTCATCATCCGCCGGGAGACCGAAGAGGACCTCTTCGCCCGCGAGACCGGCCTCTGACCCCCCCCCGGACACCCAGCACTTCATTCCAGACCCAACGGAGGACCATGACCGACACGATCCCGCCCCTGAAGATCGCGCTGCTCGGCGCCGGCACCGTCGGCTCCCAGGTGGCCCGCATCCTCACCGAGGACGCCCGGATGCTCGCGGCCCGCGTGGGCGCCGAGCTCGAACTGGCCGGGGTGTTCGTCCGCAACCCCGAGGGAGCACGTGACTACCAGCTGCCCCGCGAGCTCTACACCTCGGACGCCGAGTCCCTGGTGGACTCCGCGGACATCGTCATCGAGCTGCTGGGCGGGATCGAACCGGCGAAGACGCTCATCGAACGGGCCATCGCCAACGGCTCGGCCGTGATCACTGGGAACAAGGCGCTGCTGGCGCAGTGCGGCAGCCAGCTGTTCGCCGCGGCCGCCAAGGCCGGCACGCAGTTGTCCTTCGAGGCCTCGGTGGGCGGGGCCATCCCGATCCTGCGGCCGCTGCGCGACTCCCTCTCCGGGGACCGCGTCAACCGGGTCATGGGCATCGTCAACGGCACCACGAACTACATCCTCGACCAGATGGACACCACCGGGGCGTCCTTCGACGACGCCCTGGCCGAGGCCCAGCGGCTCGGGTACGCGGAGGCCGACCCGACGGCCGACGTCGAGGGACTGGACGCCGCGGCCAAGGCCGCGATCCTGGCCAACCTGGCCTTCCACGCATCGTTCTCCATGGACAAGGTCCACGCCGAGGGCATCACCCGCATCACCGCGGCGGACAACGAGGCCGCTGCCGAGGCCGGATACGTCATCAAGCTCCTCGCGATCGCCGAGCGCGTCCGGTCCGAGGCCGGCGTCGACGGCGCGGTGCTGCGGGTGCATCCGACCCTGTTGCCGCGCGAGCACCCGCTGGCCGCCGTGCGCGGTGCCTACAACGCGGTGTTCGTGGAGGCCGACAACGCCGGTGAACTCATGTTCTACGGCCCCGGAGCCGGCGGCGCGCCCACGGCCAGCGCGGTCATGGGGGACACCGTGTCCATCGCCCGCCGACTGGTCCGCGGCGGACCCGGCCGCACGCGCACCCCGAAGAGGGCCCTGGCGGCACTGGACGTCGGGGAGGCCACCACGAGCTACATGATCGTGCTGCGCGTGGCCGACCGGCCCGGCGTCCTGGCCGCCATCGCCACGGTCGTCGCCGAGCACGGCGTGTCGATCGAGGCGATGCGGCAGGTGCCGCTGCCCGAGGACAGCACCGTCTACGAGGTGCACGCCGCCGAGGGCGTGCCCGGCTCCCCGGGAGCAGAGGGCCCGGCGGAGTCCCTGCTGCGGATCACCACCCACCGAGCCCGGGAACGGGCCCTGGCCTCCACCGTCACCGCCATCAAGGAACTGGACGCAGTGACCGACGTGGTCTCCGTCCTGCGCGTCGAAGGGAACTGAACACCAGTGGCACACCAATGGCGCGGAGTGATCCGCGAGTATGCAGACCGGCTGCCCGTCAGCGAGTCCACCCGGGTGGTGACCCTGGGTGAGGGCGGCACCCCGCTGATCGAGGCACCGGCCCTGTCCCGGCTGGTCGAGGGCGAGGTCTGGGTCAAGTTCGAGGGCATGAACCCGACGGGCTCCTTCAAGGACCGCGGCATGACCATGGCCATCACGGCCGCCGTGGAGCAGGGGGCGAAGGCCGTCGTCTGCGCCTCCACCGGCAACACCTCCGCCTCGGCCGCCGCCTACGCCACCCAGGCCGGGTTGACCTGCGCGGTGCTGGTGCCGGAGGGCAAGATCGCCATGGGCAAGCTGTCCCAGGCGATCGCCCACGGGGCCACGCTGCTGCAGGTGGACGGGAACTTCGACAACTGCCTCGACGTGGCCCGCAAGCTCTCCGAGAACTACCCGGTGTTCCTGGTCAACTCCGTGAACCCCAACCGCATCGAGGGCCAGAAGACCGGCGCCTTCGAGGTGGTGGACGCCCTCGGCGACGCCCCGGACTACCACCTGCTGCCCGTGGGCAATGCGGGGAACATCACCGCCTACTGGAAGGGGTACCGCGAGTACTCCCAGCCGTACACCAACCCGCACCCCGGCGCGCCGGCCGGTGAGCTGCCGGCCGTGTCCACCAGGACGCCGGTGATGTGGGGCTTCCAGGCCGCCGGCGCCGCCCCCATCGTGCTGGGCCACCCGGTGACCGATCCGGACACGCTGGCCACGGCCATCCGGATCGGCAACCCGGCCTCCTGGGAGCAGGCGGAGGCCGCCCGGGACGAGTCCGGGGGACTGATCGACTCCGTGACCGACGAGGAGATCCTCGCGGCCCACCGCTGGCTGTCCGCCAAGGAGGGCGTCTTCGTGGAGCCGGCCTCGGCCGCCGGCGTGGCCGGGCTGATCAAGCACCACGGGCTCGGCAACGTGCCCACCGGCAAGCGCTGGGTCATCACGGTCACCGGTCACGGGCTGAAGGACCCCCAGTGGGCCCTGCGCAACGCCGACGGCTCGGACGTGGAACCCCAGAGGGTGCCCTTCGACGTCGTGGCGGTGGCCGAGGCGCTGGGGCTCTCGTGATGCCCGCCGCCGAGCCACGGACCACGCCGCCGGCCGCCGGGTCCCCGGCGCTGCGGTCCGTGCCCGTGGGGATCACGGTGCGCGTCTCCGTCCCGGCGACGTCGGCGAACCTCGGGCCGGGATTCGACTCGATGGGCCTGGCGCTGGAGTTGCGTGACGAGGTCGTCATCACCACGGTGGCCGAGGGGTTCTCCGCCATTGTGGAGGGTGAGGGTTCCGGCTCCGTGCCCACGGACGGCACCCACCTGGTGATCGCCACCCTGCGCGAGTACCTCGCCGAGCGCGGCTGGGAGGTCGCCGGGATCGAGCTGCGTGCCACGAACCGGATCCCGCACGGGCGGGGACTGGGTTCCTCCGCGGCCGCCCACGCCACCGCGGTGCTGGCCGCCGACGCCCTGCTGCCCGAGGCCGAGCGCGCCTCGGCGCAGGGGTTGCTGGACGCCTCGGCGGGCCTGGAGGGGCACCCGGACAACGTGGCCCCGGCGCTGAGCGGTGGCTTCGCGGTCTCCTGGGGCGAGGTCGGCGGATACCAGTCCGTGCGGATGGCCGTCCATCCGGACGTGGTGCCCGTGGTCGCGATCCCGGAGGAGCCGCTGAGCACGGAGACGGCCCGCGGGCTGCTGCCGCCGCAGGTCCCGCATCACGTGGCCGCGGCGAATGCGGGCCGGGCCGCCCTGCTGGTCCATGCCCTGACCACGGACCCGTCCCGGTTGCTGCCGGCCACCCAGGACTGGCTGCACCAGGACTACCGTGAGCCGGCCATGCCCGAGTCTGTCGGGCTGGTCCGTGCGCTGCGTGCCGAGGGGCTGGCTGCCGTCGTGTCCGGTGCCGGGCCGACGGTGATGGTGCTGGCCCCCGACCAGACGACCGCCGAGCAGGCCCGCGGGACCATGGAGTCCGCCCTCAGCGGATCGGCGCAGGGGTGGCGTGTGCGCATTCTCCCGGTGGACGTGGCGGGTGCTAAGGTGGAGTCACACCGCACAGGCCATCCCCCTCGGGGCTGAAGCCGGCCGGACCCCGTTCCTACGTGGAGCCGGCGGACGGTGTGGATCCAGGCACCGAGCGGACCGAAGGCGGTCCTGCTGGGCCCCGGCCTGTCACGGCACCCTGGATCGCCCCTCCCGGACCGTCTGCGGTCCGGTCGGCGCCATCCGGCGCCACGTCCATCGGCCGTCATTCCGGCCGGCGGACTCGAATCCCGGTCTTCAGCCCCTGGTTCTCCAGTGTTCACGGGGCGGCCGGAGCACACGTAGCGGGATCCCTCCAGTCGGGTCCCGCCTGACGAGGGAGAAGGAACCTTCGTGACCGAAACCACTGAACTGCCCACGGCATCCGAGGGCAATTCCCCCGAGGCCCCCACCGGTGGCGGCCTGGCCGGCCTCAAGCTCGCGCAGTTGCAGGCCCTGGCCTCCCAGCTCGGCATCACCGGGGGCTCCCGGATGCGCAAGTCCGACCTCGTGGCCGCCATCTCCAGCCACCAGCGCGGCGGCGCCGTGGCCGATCGCAAGCCGGAGCAGAAGGACGCCGCCGACAAGGCCACCGCGGGCGACGGCGCCACCGGGACCACCTCCGGCCGCAGCACCCGGGGCCGGGGTGCCGCCAAGCA
>JAPFFX010000388.1 GCA_026645375.1 Citricoccus sp. WCRC_4
GCCGCCGGCGGCTGCCCCGCGGGTTCCCGACCGGGATCCGGCCCGGCCATCCTCGTGGTGGCCGGGCCGGATCCCGGTTGCGGCCCTTGCTACAGTGACGACCATCGCAATCGAAAGGTAGACCGTGGAGATTCGTCGGATCCGCATCGCCTCCGTCGGCAATGAACTGCTGGCCGGCGTGGGCGACCCCCGTGCCCTGGGCTGGCTGGGACGCGTCCTGGCCAAGACCTCGGCACCGGGTGTCCAGCTGGAGAGCTACGTGCTCGCCTGCCCGGGAGAGGGCACCGAGGCACTGTCCCAGCGCTGGCAGGCGGAGTCCGCACGGCGTTACGGCCAGGACACCGAGAACCGGCTGGTCATCGGCCTGTCCGACCTCGACCTGGACCTGGAGTCCTCCACGGCCCGGGCCCGGCTCAACCTCGCCAACGTCCTGGACCGTGCCGCCCAGCTGGACATCGCCACCCTCGTGGTCGGCCCCGTGCCGTCCCTCGACGGGGAGCGCAACGCCCGGCTCTCCGAGCTGAACGCCGCGTACATGGACGTGGCCGACCGACGGCACCACTACTACGTGGACACCTTCACCCCGCTGGTCAACCACGAGCAGTGGCGCAATGACCTCGCGGCCGGCCAGGGGCTGCCCGGCCAGGCCGGGTACGGGCTCATCGCCTGGCTGGTGCTCCACCGCGGGTGGTACCAGTGGCTGAACGTGCCGGAGCCCACCGCCTGACCGCGGTCCCGGCGTGGCGGCCGGCGGTGGGCCCCGCGGGATGCACCGCTTTGTCCGACACCGGCCGGGTATGCGAAACTGGATGATGCTGTCACGCACCGGGACAGCACAGGAACGCGCCCGTGAGGCGCGGGTCCGTTCCCATCACCGGAAGGAAACGCGATGAGCAAGCGTGGACGCAAGCGGCGCGATCGCCGCAAGAACGGCGCCAACCGCGGCAAGCGGCCCAACACCTGAGGCCCGCCCGGAGGCAAAGCCCCGGAATGTACCAGACCCCGCCGGTCAGGACGGTTGAACCGTCCCGTCCGGCGGGGTCTGTTGCGTCTGTGGCCGGTCCGCCCGGCGGGCCGTCCGCACCGGACGGCCCGGGCTCAGTGGCCCGCCTCCACCCGGATCTGGCTGATCCGCGCCATGATGTTCACCTTCAGGGCGTCCGGCGCCTTCTCGGTGCAGCTGCGGCGGACCACGGAGCGGATGATGCACTCCAGGTCATACTCGTGGGCACACTCCGTGCACTCCTCCAGGTGGCTGCGCACCTCCTCGAGGTCCTCGTGCGTCAGCGCACCGTCGAGGTACTCGTAGAGCCGCTGGATCCGGGCATCCTCACAGTCGCCGATCTTCTCGCAGTCCGCGCTCATCTGCCCGCCTCCTGTTCTTCGGTCCCGCCGGTGGTGCCGGCGTCGGATTCCGCGTTCTTGCTGGTCGTGGTCTTCGTGCCGCCCTTCTTCGGGGCGGCCTTCGGGGTCTTCGGCTCGACCTTGATGCCGCGCTCCCGGGCGTAGTCAGTCAGCAGTCCGCGCAGCAGCTTGCGCCCGCGGTGCAACCGGCTCATCACCGTGCCGATGGGGATGTCGAGGATCTCCGCGATCTCCTTGTAGGCGAATCCCTCGACGTCCGCGAAGTACACCGCGAGCCGGAACTCCTCGGGGATGGCCTGCAGGGCGTCCTTGACGTCGGAGTCCGGCAGGTGGTCCAGGGCCTCCGTCTCGGCGGACCGCAGTCCGGTGGAGGTGTGCTGGGCGGCCTTGGCCATCTGCCAGTCCTCGACCGTGTCCGTGGCCGCCTGCTGCGGCTGCCGCTGACGCTTGCGGTACAGGTTGATGTACGTGTTCGTCAGGATCCGGTAGAGCCAGGCCTTGAGGTTGGTCCCCGGGCGGTACTGGTGGAAGGACGAATAGGCCTTCGTGTAGGCCTCCTGGACCAGGTCCTCGGCGTCCTGCGGGTTGCGCGTCATGCGCATGGCCGCCGAGTACAGCTGGTCGACGTACTCCAGGGCGTCGCGCTCGAAGCGCTGACGGCGGGCGGCGTCGGACTCCTCGGTGACGTCCACCTCGGGGTCATCGTGCTCGGAGGGAGCCTGGGCGGTCTTGTGCGTTTCCATCGCCGCCCAGTCTACGTCCGCGGCAGGTCCTGCCAGGGTCGCTGCACCAGGTGCCATGAAACCGTCCCTTCGCCCGTCTCGCTCGTCCTCGGCCGGCGCCGGCCGTGCCGGAACCACCGTCCTCGTGGTGATACCGGGTACAGCAACCCCCCGGGCGCGGATATTCCGCGGCCGGTATCTTGGGTGGGTGACCACAACAGCCTCGACCTCCTCCCTCGCCGACCCCTGGCCCGCCCCCGAGCCCACCGGTCCGGTCCGCGGCACGGTGCGTGTCCCGGGATCGAAGTCGCTGACCAACCGCTACCTCGTCCTCGCCGCGCTGGCCCAGGGGCCCAGCGTGCTGCGGGGCGTCCTGGACAGCCGTGACTCGCGCCTGATGATCCAGGCCCTGACGGCCCTGGGCGCCGTGGTGGAGCACACCGGCCCCGGCACCGTACGCGTCACCCCCCTTCCCGACGGCGGCGCGCACCCCGGGGTTCCCGCCCCCGGTGACGGGGCCCCGGCCGGGCGCTCGGTGGACTGCGGCCTGGCCGGCACCGTGATGCGCTTCGTGCCCCCGATCGCCGCCCTCGTGTCCGGGTCCACTCACTTCACCGGCGACGACGCCGCCCTGGCCCGCCCGATGCGCCCGGTCCTGGCGGCGCTGACCGCCCTCGGTGTCACCGTGGACGGCCCGGGCACGGAGCGCGGGACCCTGCCGTTCACCGTGCACGGCACCGGCAGCGTCGAGGGCGGGCGGATCGAGGTCGATGCCTCAGGGTCCAGCCAGTTCGTCTCCGCCCTGCTGCTGGCCGCCCCCCGGTTCCGGCACGGACTTCACCTGGTGCACACCGGGGACGTGGTGCCGAGCCCGGAGCACGTGGCGATGACCGTGAGCGTGCTGCGCCGCTGCGGAGTGGAGGTGGACGACTCCGTTCCCGGCCAGTGGCGGGTCTCCCCCGGCCCGGTGCGCGCCCTGGACCTGGCGGTGGAGCCGGACCTGTCCAACGCGGGGCCGTTCCTGGCCGCCGCCGTGGTGACGGGCGGGCAGGTCCGCGTCCCGGACTGGCCCGCGGAGACCACGCAGATCGGCGACCGCTGGCGGACCATCCTGCCTGCGTTCGGTGCCACGGTGGACTTCACCCCGGACCCCGACGGCCACACCGGCACGCTGACGGTGAACGGTGCCCTGACGGAGACCGGCCACCCGCGGATCGCCGCCCCCGGAGACCTTCCGGACACCGGCGAGCTGGCGCCCACGGCCGCGGCCCTGTGCCTGCTGGCCGAGGGACCGGGACGGCTGACGCGGATCGGGCAGCTGCGCGGTCACGAGACCGACCGCCTGACGGCCCTGGCCACCGAGACCCGGCGGATGGGCGGCCAGGTCGAGGAGGGTCCCGACTACCTCGCCTTCCACGGGACGGGCGGCTCCGCTGATGCTGACGGCGGCCAGGGCACCGCGCAGTCCTCCGCCCTGCACGGCGCAACCCTGGAGACCTACCACGACCACCGGATGGCGACCTTCGCCGCCGTCGTGGGACTGGCGGTGCCCGGCGTGCTGGTACGCGACGTGGGCACCACGGCCAAGACCATGCCCGGCTTCCCCCAGCTGTGGACCCGGCTGGTGACCGGGGACGGCGACCGCGCATGAGCCGGCCCGGGCGCGGCTTCGACCCGAAGCGCTGGGATGAGTCCGACGTGCGCTCGCGCCCCAGCAAGAGGGGTTCGCGCCCGCGCACCAAGGAACGGCCCGCCCACGAGGACGCCGTCACCGGCCGCGTGGTCACGGTGGACCGCGGCCGGTACACGGTGTACCTGCCCGGCCGGGAGGGGTTCCACACCGTCACCGCCATGCGCGCCCGGGAGCTGCGCCGCAACCCGGTGGTCACCGGCGACCTCGTCGGGCTCGTGGGGGACCTCTCGGGCCTGGAGGGAAGCCTGGCCCGGATCGTGCGGATCGAGGAGCGCAGCACCGTGCTGCGGCGTTCCGCCGATGACTCCGACGCGTACGAGCGCGTGGTGGTGGCCAACGTCGACCTCCTGGTCATCATGGTGGCCGCGGCCAACCCCGAGCCCCGGACCGGGTTCATCGACCGTGCCCTGGTGGCCGCCTACGACGCCGGGATCGAGCCGCTGCTGTGCATCACCAAGACGGACCTGCGCGACCCCGCCGGGTTGCTGGCCCACTACCGGCACCTCGACCTGGAGGTGCTCACCTCCGGTGCCGCGGGCAGCGGGACCGGAGACGGCGACGCCCGCCTGGACCCGGCCCTGCTCCGCTCCCTGCGGGCCCGGCTGGAAGGCCACATCTCCGTGCTGGTGGGCCCGTCCGGCGTCGGGAAGTCCACGCTGCTCAACGCCCTGACCGGCACCCGGCGGGCCACCGGACACGTCAACGCGGTCACCGGCCGCGGACGGCACACCTCATCCTCCGCCCTGGCGATCCCGCTGCCGGCCGAGGGATCCGCCGGTGACGCGCCGTCCGTGGACGCCGGCGGGGAGCACGAGTCCTGGGTGGTGGACACCCCCGGGATCCGCTCCTTCGGTCTGGGCCTGGTGGACCGCGACCGCGTGGTGGAGGCCTTCGAGGACCTGGCGCCCGCCCTCGCCGACTGTCCGCGGGGCTGCACGCACGCCGCCGGGGAGCCCGGCTGCGCCCTGGACGCGTGGGTGGCGGGCGGCAACGCCGGGACGTCCGGCGCGGAGCGGCTGGCCTCGCTGCGCCGGTTGCTGGACGGGCGCTCCGACGATGAGTGGTGAGCGGCCGGCCGCCGGCCGTGCCGATAGCGCTGGGCCCCGCGGCCTCGCGGTAGCGTGGCCTGCATGAGCGATGCGCCCAAGAACTACACGGACGACCTCCGGCTGGCCCACATCATGGCCGACTCGGTGGACTCCCAGACGATGTCCCGCTTCAAGGCGCAGGACCTGAAGATCGACACGAAGCCGGACCTCACTCCCGTCACGGACGCGGACCGCGCGGCCGAGGAGCTGATCCGCGGGAACCTCTCCCGGGCCCGCCCGCGGGACGCGGTGCTCGGGGAGGAGTTCGGCGAGACCGGCCACGGCCCGCGGCGCTGGGTGATCGACCCGATCGACGGGACCAAGAACTTCGTGCGCGGGGTGCCCGTGTGGGCGACCCTGATCGCGTTGATCGACGACGGCGAGCCCGTGGTGGGTGTGGTCTCGGCCCCCGCCCTCAACCGGCGGTGGTGGGCCGCGAAGGGCACCGGCGCGTTCATGGGCAAGTCGCTGGCCTCGGCCACCCGCATCCACGCCTCGAACGTGTCCCGGATCGAGGACGCCTCCCTGTCCTATTCCTCCCTCGAGGGCTGGCGCGAGCGGGGCAACATCCGGGACTTCCTGGAACTGACGTCCGCCGTGTGGCGCACCCGTGCCTACGGTGACTTCTGGTCCTACATGATGGTCGCCGAGGGCGCGGTGGACATCGCCTGCGAGCCCGAGCTCGAGCTGTACGACATGGCCGCCCTGGTGCCGATCGTCACCGAGGCGGGAGGCCGCTTCACCTCGCTCGAGGGCGAGGAGGGCCCGTTCGGGGGCAATGCCCTGGCCACCAACGGCCTGCTGCACCCCGACGCTCTCGAGGCCCTCAACCCGGACCTGGTCGGCCAGACGCAGGCCTGATGAACGGCCGGGATCCCGGCGCGGCCCGGGACCAGGACCCGCCGCGCGACCCGCTCACCGCGGCGATGGTCCTGGCCGTCGCCGCCGGCGGGATGGCCGGGACGCTGGCACGGTGGCTGCTGGTCGAGGTGCTCCCCTCCCCCGCGGACTCCCCCGTCCCCGGGTGGTTCATGCTCTCGGGCGTCAACCTGCTCGGCGCCTTCCTCCTGGGACTGCTCACCGCACTCGCATCCCGGCGGTCGCTGCCGCGCTGGCTGAGGGCCGGGCTCGGGGTGGGTGTCCTGGGCTCGTTCACCTCGCTCTCGGCGGTGGTCCTGGCGGCCGCCCTCGTCACGGGCCTCGGTCCGCCGGCCGCGCCGGGTGAACCGGCCGCCCTCGCCCTCACGGCCGTCGGCGTCGTGGGGGCCCTCGCCCTCAGTGCCGCACTCGGCACCGCCGCCGCCCTGGCAGGACTGCGGGCCGGGACGCCCGGGGGCACCCGGTGAGCGTCCTGCCGGACGGTGCCGGGGCCGGCGTCGTGCTCTGGCTGATGCTGGCGGGTGCGCTCGGTGCCGTGCTGCGCCTGGCCTGTGACCACTGGGTGCCCAGGGGCGGGATCCTGCTGGCGAACGTGGCGGGTTCGCTCGTGGCCGGCCTGGTGATCGGGCTCCAGCCGTCCGGTGACGCGACGATCGTCTGGGTGACCGGCTTCTGCGGCGCACTCACGACCTTCTCGACCGTGTCCACCGCCACCGCCGACGACGTACTCCGCGGCCGATGGGGCACCGCCGCCAGGACGTGGGCCCTGCACCTGGGCCTCGGCGCCCTGGCCGCGGTGCTGGGGCTGCTGACCGGGTCCGCGCTGCCCGCCCCGTGAGTGGGGGTGAGCGCGGGAAGGTCCCGGGGATGGTTAAACACAGCGGACCCGGGACACCGCCGAAGCGATGTCCCGGGTCCGTCACGGGGAGTGGAGATGGCGGGAATTGAACCCGCGTCCGATGCAGTGTTGTCAGGGCTTCTCCGGGCGCAGTTTGCGCTGGGTGTTACTCGGCCCTGGCTGTCCCGCAAACAGGCAGCCAACCCGGGCCCAGCCGGATTAATGTCTCCACCACGACCCCCGGCGAGGGTGGTGGACAGTGGCTATCTAATCGACGCCAGGATCCGGGGCGATAGCATCCCCGGGCTGACGGACTCGTTCACTGATCAGGCAGCGAGAGCGAAGTCAGTGCGCTTAGATTCGGCACTTGTTGGTTTGCAGAGGGCGTTTCCGAGATAACTCTGCATCCTCGGCCCGCTTCCCCTGTCGCGACGTGCATCGTCGAAACCGATCATCCCCATGTTCTGTTGTCAATCAACCGGTGCCCTGTGGGGTTTCGCTGATCCCCCACCTGGTCCGGACTGTCCAGTATAACCCATGGGCGCCCGCGGGTATTCCCGACGGCGGCGGGTCAGGCCGCGCGGCGGTTGCGGATCCGCATGGCGCGCTGGGCCTCGCGGTTGTCCTGCTTCTCCCGCAACGCCTGGCGCTTGTCGTAGTCCTTCTTGCCCTGGGCCACGCCGATCTCCACCTTGACGCGGCCGTTGCGGAAGTACAGCTGCAACGGCACGATGGTGTGCCCCGACTCCTGGATCTGGCGGGAGATCTTCGTCAGCTCCTGGCGGTGCAGCAGCAGCTTGCGGCGGCGGCGGGCCGCGTGGTTGGTCCAGGACCCGTTGAGGTACTCCGGGATGTAGACCTGCTCGAGGTAGAGCTCGTTGCCGTAGAACACGGCGAACCCGTCCACCAGTGAGGCGTGGCCCTCCCGCAACGACTTCACCTCGGTGCCCATCAGCGAGATCCCGGCCTCGTAGGTGTCCAGGATGAGGTAGTTGTGGCGGGCCTTGCGGTTGGTCGCGATGACCTGCCTGCCGTCAGGACCGGCCTTCTTCGACCCGTCAGCGGATTTCTTGGCCATGGCTTCTCCTTCCGGCCCAGGGGGTTCACACGGACTTTCCAGTGTACTGCCGCCGTCAAGGGAACGGGCGCGGGCACCGGTCCACCACCCGACGCGATTCGCACAGGACCGGGAGACGGCGATCCTTGGCGTGGCCGGTGGAGGCGAGTACTTTCAAGCCATCACGTCCTTTAACTGTGCACGGATAGGCGGGACGGCCATGAAAGCACAGAACCCCAAGTCCATCCTGCGGCGTATGCCGATCGACCTCATCGAGGAGGAAAGCAAGCACGCGGTGCTGTCCAAGAGCCTGGGACTCTGGCAGTTGACCGCCCTCGGCGTCGGCGGCATCGTCGGCGTCGGCATCTTCACCCTGGCCGGACTGGTGGCGCACGGGGACGCGAACAATCCCCCCGTCGGCCCGGCGGTGCTCATCTCCTTCCTCATCGCCGGCCTGGCCTCCGCGGCCGCGGCGTTGTCCTATGCCGAGTTCGCGGGCATGATCCCCCGGGCCGGCTCGGCGTACACCTACGGCTTCGTGGCCCTGGGCGAGATCATCGGCTGGTTCATCGGCTGGGACCTGCTGCTGGAGTACATCGCGATCGTCGCCGTGGTGGCGATCGGCATCTCCGGCTACGCCGAGGCGTTCCTCCAGGGGTTCGGGCTGGAGCTGCCCACCTGGATGGCCTCGACGCCCGACCAGGGCGAGGGCGGGATCATCAACCTCCCGGCCATCCTCATCTGCCTGCTGGTGACCTTCATCCTCAGCCGCGGCACGAAGACCTTCGGCCGGTTCGAGCTGATCGCGGTCGGCATCAAGATCCTGTTGATCCTGTTCATCATCGGCCTGGGCGTGTTCTACATCGACACCGCGAACTTCGACCCGTTCATGCCCTCCGGGTTCGGACCCGTGCTGACGGGTGCGGCCACGGTCTTCTTCGCCGTGTTCGGCTATGACGCCATGAGCACGGCGGCCGAGGAGGCGCAGGACGGCACCAAGCACATGCCCAAGGCCATCATCCTGTCGCTGATCATCGCGATGGTCCTCTACGTCGCCGCCACGCTCGTGCTGACCGGGATGCAGAACTACCGGGACATCGACCCGGAGGCCGGCTTCGCCTCCGCCTTCTACTCTGTGGGCCTGCCCGTGGTCGCCTCGATCATCTCGATCTTCGCGGTGATCTCGATCATGACCGTGATGGTGACGTTCCTGCTCGGCGTGACCCGGGTGTGGTTCTCCATGAGCCGCGACGGACTGCTTCCCCCGTGGTTCGCCCGGGTGGACCACCACGGCACGCCACAGCGGGTGACCTGGATCGCCGGCATCGCCTCGGCCGTGCTGGCCGGGATCTTCCCGATCCGGGCCGTGGCGGACCTGACCAACATCGGGATCCTGTCCGCCTTCGTGGTCGTCTGCACGGCCGTGATCCTGTTCCGCTACACCCGCCCCGAGGCCGCGCGGACCTTCCGGCTGCCCTGGATGCCCGTGGTGCCCGCCTTCGGCGTGCTGGCCTCCCTCTTCCTCATCCTGCAGCTGCACTGGGAGACCTGGGTGCGTTTCGGCGTGTGGCTCGTCATCGGCCTGGTCATCTACTTCGCCTATGGCCGCCGGCACTCCGTGCTCAACGCCGACAGCCCCCACTACCGTCACGACCTGGCCTCCCGGTCCTGACCGGCTCGTTCGGGCGGCCCGGGCCGAACGGGTCAGAACAGCCCGAGCGAGTCAGAGCAGCCCGAGCGGGTGGACGGCCTGGCCGTCGAGGGTGGTCTCGAAGTGCAGGTGGCGGCCCGTGGTGTTGCCGGTGGATGCGGTGTACCCGATGACCTG
>JAPFFX010000061.1 GCA_026645375.1 Citricoccus sp. WCRC_4
GGATCTTCAGCACGTGTTCCTGAGGCCCGATCGGCTGATCAGGATGCCCTGGCGCAGGAGGGCCTCGACGATCGCCTTGGCCAGGTGGGGATCGGGCTGGCCCTGATCGTTGACGAGGGCCAGGCCGAAGAACAGTCCTCGTCCCTTGGCCGCCGCTACCCGGGGGTGTCGCTCCACCAACTCCGCCAGTTGTCGGACGACGTGGCGGCCCAGGTCGCCGGAGCGGTTGATGAGGTCTCGGTCGCGGACCTCGGCCAGCACGGCCCTACCGGCTGCCGCGGCGACCGGGGTGCCGGCGAAGGTGTTGAAGTACATGTTGGTGCTGCTGAACCCTTCCATCAGGGGCTGGGCGGTGACCACCCCGCCCAGTGGATATCCGTTGCCGAGGGGCTTGCCCAGTGTCACCAGGTCCGGCGTGATCCCGGTGGCCTGGTGCCCCCACCAATGGTCCCCGAGCCGGCCCAGACCGGCCTGGACCTCGTCGGAGATCACCAGCCCCCCGGCAGCGCGGATCCTCTCGGTCAGCCCCTGCAGGTATCCCTCGGGCAGTCGGGGCAGTCCTTCGGTGGAGAAGGCCGGGTCGATCAGCAGGGCCGCCACGCCGTGTCCGGACTCGTGGAGAAAGGCGATCGCCTCGTCGACGTGTGCCAGGGCCGTGGCGAGTAGTTCATTGGGGTTCTGGCCGGACGGGGCGTCCAGGTCCGGGACGGGGATGGCCCGGACGTGGGCACCGAAGGGCTCGGAGACCTCCAGCCCGGTGGTCAGGGCGGCCAGGGTGATGGTGTTGCCGTGGTAGCTGTGGTCGGTGACGATGACGCCGGTACGCCCCGTGCGGTGGCGGGCGATACGCAGCGCCAGGTCGTTGGCCTCGGAGCCGCTGTTGGTGAAGTAGACCCGGTCCAGGGCGGTGTCGAAGGTAGCCAGCAGCTGCTCGGCGTAGTCCACCACGTGCTCGCTCAGATACCGGGTGTGCACGTTGTATGTGGACAATTGCGCGCACACCGCCTCGGCGACCCGAGGGTTGGAGTGCCCGACCTGAGGGACATTGTTGTACCCGTCTAGGTAGCGTCGCCCGTCAGCGTCGGTGAGCCAGACCCCGTCACCGGCCACGAAGTGCCGGGGCCGGTTGTAGAACAGGGGGGAGTACGGGCCCAGGGTGTGGGCTCGGCGCTCCAGCAGTCGTAGGTCGTGCTCGGACATCTCGGTCATCGCGTCCTCTTCCTCGACGGCGGGTGTTTCGGTGAACTGGCGGCACATCTGCACGAGGACCGGCAGAAGATCGGTGCGCAGGAAGACGCTCGTCTCGTCCTCGGGTCGGTCGGCGGCCCACCCCAGGTACGTCAGGCCTCGCGTCAACACCAGGGCATCCAGGGCGTCCATGGCCTGCCGGGGGATCTGGACGTGGCGCTGGTATCCGCCCAGCAGAGCGGTGCGGTACTCCTCGGCGCGCGGATGGCGGTGGTACCAGAACAGCACGGTGGCCAGGTCGAACAGCCACCAGCCCTCGCCGAAGTCGTCGAAGTCGATGATGGTCAACCCCTCGGGGGAGACCAACACGTTCTCGGGGCTGAAATCGGCGTGGATCACGCCGTAGACATCCGGGCCCGTCCCCAGCTCGGTCAGTTGGTCGCGGATCCGTTCCAGCGCCGCCTCGATCGCGGCCCGGTCGTCGTCGGTCTCAGCCAGTCGTCGCGGGTCTCCCCACAGCGGCTGGTCACCGGTCAGCCCGTCCACGTCCCAGGCTTGGCGGGAGTATCCGGGGATCCGTCCCAGCTTCTGCGAGGTTTGATGGAACTTCCCACACAGTTCTCCGAGTTGTTCGAAGTGCTCCGCGGCCGGGTTCTCCTGGCCTGTCCATGCCCGGCCGACATCGCCCAGGGGCGTTGAATCGGTCACCCACCGTTGGGCGTCCACGTAGTAACCTCGACCCTCCTCGTCCCGCACGCGGGCGAACAGTTCTCCCTGGAGGGTGCGCACCACCTCGGAAACCGGCACGCCGGCAGCGCGTAGCGAGACCATGAAGGCGCTCTCGGTGAACACCTCGGCGTCCGTGCGATGCCCGCAGCGGTGAATACGCAGCGCAAAGGGACCTGAGGAATCGTCGACGCGGAACACCACGTTCTCCCGGTGTTTCACGAACTCGACACGCGCCTGGTCCTCCATGCCGAACACACCCAGCGCCCGTCGAGCCAGATCCAGTGCCACCTCACGCGATAGCTCAGCCATCCAAGTTCTCCCTTCGACGAACCACATCGGCCCGTCACGTCAACTGTCCACCAGCGTGACACCGTACACGCGGACTTTTGAACCTCAGTCTGGAAACCAGACTACAAGTCTGGTTTTCAGACGCCCATCCCATGCGCCGGCCAACGTGAGTACGGTCACTTCCAGCAATCACCGACGGCGGTCGGGCGCGCCTACCCAGAGGAGTTCTGATGGCGGTCGAAACAAGTGTTGGACTCGGGATGCCCCAACGGGTGGTCATCACCGGGGGATCCTCGGGGATCGGCCTGGGCACTGCACGGTTATTCCTAGACGCCGGGGCCCAGGTCGGCATCATCGGCCGGGATGCCGAGAAGCTGAACACGGTGGCCATCGAGTTGGGCCGGGTCGCCCCCGAGAGGGTCTTCTGGGCCCGGGCTGATACTGCAGACGAGCACGAGATCGAGCTGGCCATCGACACGTTGGCCGCACAGGTGGGTGGCATCGACACCCTGGTTACGGCCGCCGGGATCGAGGGTGAGATGGGCGCAGCCTGCCAGGACGTCACGGCCTCGTCCTTCCGTGAGGTCCTGGGGGTGAACGTGGTGGGCAGTTTCTTGGCCATTCGCCAGGCGTTGCCGTACCTGAAGGACTCCGAGCATGGCAGCGCGGTGATCGTCGGATCGGACTCCGGCTTCGTCGCCGTACCCGGCATGTTGGCCTACAACGCCGCCAAGGGGGCCCTGGTCCAGCTCACCCGGGCCCTGGCGGTGGAACTGTTCGAAACCCACGGGGTGCGGGTCAACAGTGTCTGCCCGTCCATCGTGGACACTCCCATGGCCCGACGCGGACTCGGTGTGGAGTCCTTTGAGGAGGAGCCCTATCCGGTCCAGGACCCAGCGGACATTGCCTGGTCCATCGCTTACTTGGCCTCTAGCCGCTCCCGGGCGGTCAACGGGGTCAACCTGCTCTCGGACTTTGGCTACACCGGCCGGTCCTCCTTCCCCGCCTGAGCCCAGGAAAGAACACCATCATGAGCCTGCACACCACCTCCGCGCCTGGCGGAGGTGGTCGGCACCCTGGCCCCGGGCAAAGCCGCGGATTTCGTGGTCCTGAGCGACAACCCCCATGAGGTCGAGTTCGAGCAGATCCCGCGGATCACCGCCCGACAGACCTGGTTCGCCGGCACCGGAGTCTTCAGCGTCGCCGCGCAAATCCCTAGTGCCACAGCACACGCCTGAACCCCTTCCCATGCCTAGCCCGCTGGGGCTTGCCGGGACACCCCACCCTTCCAGTGCAAGGACACATCCATGACTACCATCCTGCAGGCCCCCCGGACCGTGACCGGTTCAGACCGGGGCACCTACACCTACATCTCTGTCTTCAGCGCCGTTCTCTACACCGTCCTGCTGACCGCCCCCGTCGTCGCCGGCAAGCTCGCCGAGCAGTTTGCCCTCGAGCCCCTCCAGATCGGAGCCTTGTTCTCCGCAGAGCTCGGCGCCTTCAGCCTGGCAACCGTGCCGGCGTACCTGTGGCTGAGAAGGCTGAACCTGCGCACGGCCACGTACCTGTTCGCCACGATCGTGATCCTGGGCAATCTCGTCTCCGGCTTCATCGACGACTATGGCTGGCTGGTCGCGGCCCGGGTCATCACCTCGCTGGCGGCCGGGTCGATCACGGTGATCATCCTGACCCTGAGCGGCCGAACCGCGAACCCCAGCCGCGCCTTCGGACTGTTCGTCGTCTTCCAACTGGCCATGGGAGCGCTCATCCTGGCCGTGTTCCCCAGCCTCTACGCCGGCACGGGAGTCGCCGCCATCTACTGGACCCTGGCCGGGCTGACCGCTCTGTGCCTGCCCGTGGTGTCCAAGATCGATGGTGAGGCGTTGCGTGCCACCCCGGCCACCGACGCGACTTCTGGATCGAAACCGCCGATGGCACGTCTGGTAGCCGGCCTGGCCGCGGTCCTGCTGTTCTACGTGGCCCTGAGCGGAGTGTGGTCGTTCATGGCCCAGATCTCCGCCGAAGCCGGCATCGACCTGTCTGCCACCAGCGTGGTCCTGGCGATCGCCACGGTCGCCGGTATTGCCTCGGCCCTGCTGGCCACCATCTTGGGCGAGACGCCGCGGCGCAAGCTCTACCTCCGCCTCGGATACGTAGGCATGGCCGTGAGCATCGCCCTGCTGTTCGGCACCCCCGGACTGGTGCAATTCGCTCTCGCCGCAGTGGTCTTCAAGTTCGCCTGGACCCTCATCCTGCCCTACCTGCTCTCCACCCTCAGCGATCTCGGCGGCCACCAGATAATGAACACCACCAACCTGATGATCGGCGCCGGCTTCGCTCTGGGCCCGGTAATCAGTGGTGTACTCATCGAGTCCGGCGGCTTCACCGGCATGATCACGTTTTCCCTGGTGGCCGTTCTGGCGTCCTTGCTTTGCGTGCTGGTGGTGCAGCGCAGAACACGACACTGATCGGCTGCACTCGGCGGCCATAGCCGGGCGAGGGCCCTCACCTTCATCATCATCACCCCCCACCCTGCTGACCGCCCGATCCTGTGCCCTGCAGGGCCGCGGTGACACAGGCGGCTCGGGGTCGCACCTGATCCGCCAGAACCGCCCGTGCGTGTTGGTCGAGGGCACATGATGAATGAACGAACCGGCAGCAGACGCAGGCGCATGCCGGAGTGAATATCACGGTGGTGAGGTCGACGTAAGTTGTTGCGGTATTCCGGCCGACGGTCTGCGGACATCCTTGTCAAGGACTATAGGACTGCAGTCACCTTTTGGTGCGCGAGTGCGGCCACAAAGATGTGCCACAGCTTGTTTTCGGTACCGCGTAGGACTCATTTGCGTTACTGACCTGCGGTCTGTCGGTATCCCTCAGCGGTTGTGACTCACCTACGCTTCGGGGCGTGGTCGACGTTGCTCCACAACCCCGATAGATCGGTTCAGGGTGTGTCGCATAGCGCCCCGTCACCGGAACGAACCACCGGACCGGTCACACGGGATGCCCCTAGCGGTGTTCCGCTGTTGGTCGACTCCAGTTGCGGGTGTGTCCGATGGGGGGTTCCGCCTGCGGGTGTTGGGTGATTATTCAACTGGAGGACCCGCGCCTGGATCACGCTGGCCGTAGTCAAGCCCCGTGCCATTGCTGTGCGGAGGGCCGCAGGAGTTGCCGGGCGTATTCCGCGGCTTGAGGCGTCACGGCGCTGGGCATCTCATGCCTTGACAGGCATATGCCTGAGGCGGAATGATGTGGCCATGGTCGACGCTGAGGTGTTCACGGTGATCGGAGATCCGACCCGACGACGCATCCTCGAACTCTTGCGCGAGAGGGAGTGGTCGGTCGGTGAGCTGGTCACCGAGTTGAAGGTCCCGCAGCCGAACGTGTCCAAGCACCTGCGCGTTCTGGATAGGGCGGCGCTGGTACGGGTTCGCACCGATGGGCCTCGACGGCACTACGTCCTCGAACCGGAGGGGCTGCGTGACCTCGACGCATGGCTCGCACCGTTCCGCGAGATCTGGGCCGACCGGCTCGACGCGCTGGAACGCCATCTGGACCAGATGAACGATCTGACGAACGAGGAGTAGCTCATGAGCCAGCAACACACACGACTGGGCACGGTCGAGCGCGACGGTGACACGTTGAGATTGCGATATGAACGAAGCCTGGCGCATCCTCCGGCCACGGTGTGGCGTGCCCTCACCGAATCAGCCAGCCTGCGGCACTGGTTTCCGGCCGACATCGTCGGTGATCGGATCGCCGGCGCGCAGGTCCAACTTCCCTTCTGGCCGGAGGGCGCACAGGAGAGCATGGAGATGCTTGACGAGGCTGGCGTGGACACCACCGACATGGACCTCAATGAGGTGCTCCCCGGCCTGATCCGCGCGTTCGACCCACCGCGTCTCTTCGAGCTGGTTTGGGGCAATCCTGAGGGCAAGGCCGATGTCCTGCGGTTCGAACTCCAGCCGGACGACGGTGGAACCCGGCTGGTTTTCACCACCTGGCCGGGTGAGCCCGGGCCACTCGGGCACGCCGGGACAAGCGCGGGCTGGCACGCCTGCCTGGACTCACTGGAAACCCTGATGGATACCGGTGCAGCCGTGCCGGTCGACCGGCACGCCATCCAGCAACTGCGGGAGGCCTACGCCACCCTGATGGCCAAGGCCTGAGAACTCCAACCCTTCTCGCTCTGGCTGCGCCACTGACGCGAACAGACGGCGACGGGCCGCTGCTCCCGCTTCACCCGACACGGACCCGGACAAATCGCGGTAGGCAGGGCCGGGAGATGACCTGTTCGCCCTTGCCTGTCCCAGGCGACTACAGCACGTGAGTTGGGATCCATCCCTGAACGCAGCGTCCGGGCGGAGGCAACCAGGACCCCACCTGCCGTGCGGGTGGGGTCCTGGCGGGATCACCGACGCTCTGTCTTCAGATGCCGACAGGGCCGGTGGGGAGGGGCCTGGAGGGTAGGCGGTGAAGGTCAGCCCTTGCGGTTCTTGCGCTCCTTGGCCGCGTCGCGGTCGACATCGACGTCGTCGTGGCGGAGAGTCTCGGAGACGGTCTCGGTGTCCTGAACGGTGGCCGTGTCCAGACTGACCTTCTCCGCGGAGACCTTCTTGGTCACCACTGGGACCTCCTCCTGGGTCTCCACGACCATCTCATTGTCCCCGGCGTCGGCGGCGCGGGCCTCGGCGGAGTCCGGGTCCACCGGTTCGCGCTCCAGGACGATCTCCTCTCGGGTCACCGGGACCTGGACGGTCTCGGTGGTGGTCGTGGTGCGCTTACGTAGCCGTGCCTGGCCGGAGGACCGGCGCTCGGTGCCCACCACGAGTTCCTCGTTGCGCACCAACACCGCATCATTATCCGTCTCGGTGTCCTGGTTGCCGGCCGGGGTATGGTCCAGGGAATAGTAGTCGTGGAGGCGGTCTTCCTCCTCCGGGGTCAGGGTGCCATCGGCGGTGATGCTCGGGGCGTCCGTGATGACGGCCAGCTCGAATGGCACCTGCACCCCGTCTCCGTCCTGGGCCTCGGTGGCCCGGTGCAGCGGGATGAAGATCTCCTGGGTACCGGAGGTCTCGGTCTGCACGGTCACGAAGGTCGGTTCGCTGGTGTCCTCGTCAAAGTAGATTTGGGCAACCGTGCCGACCTGGTTCCCTGCGGCGTCGTACACGGTCGCATCTTGCAGGCGGTCGATGGAGGGGAAATCAGTCATAAGGGTGCTGTCCTATCCTGGGTGTTCTGCGAGGAACGGGAGCCCTCGAAGAGGGAGTTCTTGGCTCGTGTGCTGATCAGTTCACTTCAGCAGCTGATGGGCGGCCTTGACCCAGGCAACGGTGATGTCCTCGGCGAACTGGATCTGCGCGTTGGCGGCATGCTTGACCCACTGGAGGGGGGTGATCCCGGCCATCTGGCGCTGCATCGCGAAGAGGCTCTTGGCGGCCTGGGCGTAGGTGTCCACAGCGACACGGCTTCCGGCCTTGGAGGAGTCCATCATCGTCGAGCTCAAGGCCTTGACCCGCTGAGCGTTCTCTTCGACCATCTGGTTGACACGCTCAGCGTTCTGCTCGAAGTTCTCCTCAAAACGCTGCATTGTCTCTTCGGCCGTCTCGAGGGCCTTCTGGTTGGCCTGCTTGGTATTGGTCTGTTCGGTGTTGGCCTGGGCCTGGTCGGCGGTGATCTTGTTGGCGGTGGTGGTTGCAGCAGCCATGATCTCTCCTTGCGTTGATGTCTATGGAAGCGGTTCCCGGCCTGGGATCACGAAGTCAGCAAGTCATCGCTCACCCGTGCGAACCGGCTGGACCCTGAGCGGTCTCGCCGTTGACGCCCCAGACCCAACCGGCGACGTGACTGTCAAAGCCAGTGCGGCGTACCTGGAGCGGTGATGCACGTCCCCCCGCTGCCCGTGCCGGGTCCCGGTCATGGCAGGACACGAACAGCGTCGGGTGACTCCGTGACTCCCAGGATGGTCGCCCGCCCCGATCGGCGCGAGGCACGCTCGATGAATTCGCACCGACTTCTCATCACCGGGAATTCCCCCGGATTTCACGCTCTACAAAGCACCCGCCGCACCGCTGGGAAACATAGAGCACGTGGCGCTTCGGATGACAACGGGCGCCGTGGAAATGCGCCCGGGGCCCGTTGCCACTGAAACGGTGGTTGGCGTCGGTATGTCAGCGAGGACGTCCAGCGACCCGGACATAGTGGTTGAGATGGCCGCCCGTGGAGGCCGGGTGTAGCCCGTGACGGGTGAGGACCCGCGCCGAGGCGGGGTTGGGTGGGCGGGCGCCGATGTTGTGCCTGAGGACCTCGCTAATGACCGGTGCTCCACGGTGGACACCAGGCGTGAGGCCAAGCGGCTGCGCTTCGCGGTCAAGGCCGTGCAGGACGCCACCGGCCTGGCCTGGGGGGCGAGCTTCGTGGACCGGATGACCACCGCCAAGAAACTGCAACAGGCCTTGGGCGAGCACCGCGACTCATTGATGTTCCAGGACCACGTGCAGGCCACCGCGAAGGAGGCGGCCAAGACTGGCGAGGACACCTTCGGTTACGGGGTGCTCCACGGCGTCGAGTTCGCCCTCCAGCAGCAGACCGCGCACGATGCCGAAGAGCTGTTGGAGCGGCTGGCCGGCGCGAGTTGAGCACCCCGCTGCGGCTCGGTCACGTAACGAAGGCCTCCGGCATAGTCGCCACTCTCGTCATCCTTTACGGTAGGCGCGGACGATGGCCCCACATCCGTCCCCCAGAGGACCGGAGCACTCCGGCCGGACGGGCACGGGATTCCGGGCCGCGCCCGCCGCAGCACCCCGCCGGGATCCGGCCGGGTGGAGAACCGAAGGAAAGAAGCGCCCATGGCCACCGGTACCGTCACCTCGTTCAACACCGTGGAGGGGTACGGGCTCATCGCCCCGGACGATCACTCCGGCACCGTTTACGTGCACTTCACCGCCGTCGACGGTGACGGCTTCCGTGAGCTCCAAGAAGGCCAGCAGGTCGAATACGAAGCCGAACGCGGACCGGCCGGATTGCAAGCCACCACGGTCCGCGTCCTCTGAACAGCGCGGCTGTACCCTGGCCGCAGTCCCTGCGGCCAGTACGCCCAGTCCACGGCCCACAGGCCCCATCGGCCTGCCGTGCACGCCACGACCCCCGGGTCCATCGCGCCCCGCTCATGCTCGAACACCGCCGATGCACCACCGCCCCCGGACGCCTCACTCGCACCCGGGGCGCCCCGGTGAACCTGCCAGACCCTCCGGGAGGGAACCTTGGGCCATGGTGATGGTCGAGGCCCCCGGTTTCAGATGCGGCAGAGCGGCCTGACACTGGCCCCGTCGGGGACCCGTCAGCAGGGGCCGAAGCCCTGGACTGCTGGCCGTTTCAAGTCACCGTGCTGGCATATCGCTGCCGGGTGGCCTCCCCGCTGGTGCCGACCAGCGCGCCGATGGCAGCCCAGGACAGGCCCGCCCGACGGGCTTCCCGGACAGCCTCCATCAAGTGCCGCTCTGCTTGGGACCGCTCGGTCACGGCACTGCGCAAGACGGCTACGGCCTTTGGAGCCAGTTGATCGGCCGGGGCAGGGTCATAGTTCTCGAACTTTCTGGCCAACTCTTCCGCCTGGGCCAAGATCTCCTCAACCGGTCGTGGCATCGTGATCACCGCAGGAACTTCTGGCGGGCAGGTACCTCGTGCACGATGACGGGCGCCTCGGCGCCCTCGACGTAGCCGAGGTCTAGGAATGCCGCGTCCCGGCCGGCACCCAGCACCATCACCAGGCCGTCCCCCAGCTGCCAGCACCTCACTGGATTCCGGCCGGCGTGGAGGATCCCTTCCTCGTCCAGTCCACCCTTGAGAGCAGACGGGGCGATCACCGGGTCCTCGGGCGCGAGCACAAGCTGACCTGTGATGCCACGGCGCAACCACGGCCCACCGAAGCCACAGGGGTGTCACGTCAGGTCCGGGTCGAGGCGAGGGCGACACCGGCCAGGGCCAGGGCCATCAGGGTCGTCATGGCGGAATAGCTGCCGAGCAGGCCGGCCAGAACCGGGCCGGCGACGGGTGCCAGCGCACCGATGGCGGTCATGGGTGCGGTGAAGACGGCATTGACGGAGCCATAGTTTTGCGTCCCCCATCGGTCGGAGACGGCGGTGGCCTGCAGCAGGGTGAGGCAACCTCGGGCTGCGCCGGTGATGACGGCCAGGGAGATGAGCAGCCAGTATGGCCCGGGGATCAGGGCCAGGGCCCCGAGTCCGAGTGCCCCGGCGCCGAGGATGGCCACGGTCCGGACCCGGGGCGTGGTGGTGCGGTCCAGGGCAGAGTAGCCGAGGCGTCCGAGGACCTGTCCGGTGCCGACCAGACCCAGGGTGAGGGCGGCCGTTGCATAGGCCACGCCCCGTTCGAGCAGTAACGGGATGAGGCTGAGCGTCACGGTATAGAGGGTGAGGGTGGCCAGGGCCATGGTGGCCTGCAGGGTGATGAACCTCGGGGTGCGGGTGAGCGCGCGAATGTCCGCGCGGATCTGCGCCGAGACGGTGCCGGATGCTGCCGCAGGGATGTCCGACCAGGTGCGGTTGAGGAACAGCGCGTGCAATGGCACGGTGACGGCGGCGAGGAGGCCCGCCAGGAGCAGGTAACTGGTACGCCATCCGAGGTGGTGGATGAGCCAGGCGGTGAGTGGGGCGAAGATGGTCGAGGCGAGCCCGGCGACCAAGGTCAGTGTGGTCAGCGGGCGCACGCGCCGGGGCCCGTACCATCGGGTGATGACGGCGAAGGCCGGCGGGTAGAGCACGGTGGCCTGGGCAGCCCCGGCCAGGAGCCAAGCGAGGAAGAACACCGGCAGGGTGGGGGCCCAGGCGACCAGGACCAGGGCTAGTACGCCCAGGAGGGCGCCGCCGGTCATCACGGTGCGCGGGCCTCGGGTGTCCAGGACCTTGCCGACGCGCAGGCCGGCGGCCGCCGAGACGATCAGCCCGGCCGAGAAGGCGCCCGTGATGGCGGCGTGGCTCCATCCGGTGTCTGAAGAGATCGGAGTCAGGGCTACCGGCAGGGAGTAGTACAGCAGTCCCCAGCTGGTGGTGACCGCCACGCACAGGGCGGTCAGGGCCCCGCGGGGACGGTCCGAGGTGGCCGGGCTGGGTGCGGGGCGACGGTCAGTCATCGTCTCCTGGTTATCGGTTCGGTGACGGCTCCTGCCAGCGGTGGCCTGGCCATCAGTGCCGGGACGGGAACGCGTTGACTGGCGCCGCGGCATCTCTAGGCGCTGGGGCCAGCCCGAGGCCAAGGAGTCCGCCGTGCAGGGTACGGCGGACTCCTTGCCGGGGCGGCTTCGCCGCTACATGGTCAGCACGGTGCGTAACCGGGGGACATCGTCCCGCAGGAACTCCGCGGCGAGTTGGTCGGCCGCGATCGGGCCGTCCAGGATGTCCGCCCAGGGCAGGCCGTCGCCGAGGTCCTCGAGGAAGTCGACGGCCTGTTGCAGGTGCCGGGGTTCATAGTTGTGGACTCCGGTGATGGTGCGCCATCCGCGGACCAGCCACTCCGGGTCCACCTCGATGGTCCCGGCCGGGGCGACGCTGCCGGCCAGAACCGCGGTGCCGCCGATGCCCAGGGCCTCGATGCAGCTCCGCACGCCCCCGGGTGCCCCGGAAAGTTCCAGGGAGACGTCTACCGTGCCGGGGCGACCGGTCGCGGGGGACAGGGCGGTGGCACCGAGACCCCGGGCCAGGCTGAGCCGGTCCGCGTTCGGGTCCACGGCCACGACCTCGGCGGCGCCGCGCTGGAGGACTGCGGCCACAGCCACGAGGCCGAGCATGCCCAGCCCGTTGACCAGCACGCGCCGACCGGTGAGCTCACCGGCCTGTTCGAGGACGGCCATCACGGTGGCCACCGCACAACCGGCGGTCGCGGCCACGCCGTCCTGCAAGGACTCCGGGACGGCGACGACGGCCTGACCGTCACGCAGAAGGATGTGGCTGGCGTAGGTCCCCGACAGGGGCCAGTCGCTGTCGAAGGACTCGTGCCCGGCCTTCTGCACGCTCGTGCACTTGGCGGTGAGCCCCCGCCGGCACGGGTCGCACTCACCACAGGACCGGGTCACGCCGAAGACCACGCGCTTGCCGGGGACAACTACAGCCCCGCCCACGGTCCGTCCCCCGCTGCTGGCGATGACCACGCCGATCCCCTCGTGGCCCAGCACGGAGGGGCAGGGGGCCGGGCGGC
>JAPFFX010000068.1 GCA_026645375.1 Citricoccus sp. WCRC_4
TTCTTGGAGAGCGGCAGCACCGCGACCTTGTAGGGGGCCAGGCGGTGGTGCAGCCGCAGCACGGTGCGGGTCTCGCCCCGCACCTCCTCCTCGTCGTAGGCGTCGAGTAGGAAGGCCATCATCGTCCGGGTGGCGCCCGCCGCCGGTTCGATGACGTGGGGCACGTAGCGCTCGCCACTCGCCTGGTCGAAGTACTCGAGGCGCTCCCCCGAGCGCTCGGCGTGCTGGGTCAGGTCGTAGTCGGTGCGGTTGGCGATGCCCTCGAGCTCCTCGAAGTCACGGCCGGAGAAGCCGAAGCGGTACTCGATGTCGACGGTCCGCTTCGAGTAGTGGGAGAGCTTCTCCTTGGGGTGCTCGTAGTGGCGCAGGTTGTCGGGGTCGATGCCGAGGTCGGTGTACCACTGGGTCCGGGTGTCGATCCAGTACTGGTGGAGCTCCTCGTCCTCGCCCGGCTTGACGAAGTACTCCATCTCCATCTGCTCGAACTCGCGGGTCCGGAAGATGAAGTTGCCGGGGGTGATCTCGTTGCGGAACGCCTTGCCGATCTGGCCGATGCCGAACGGCGGCTTCTTGCGGGCGGCGCCGACCACGTTGAGGAAGTTCACGAAGATGCCCTGGGCGGTCTCGGGGCGCAGGTAGTGCAGGCCCTCCTCGTTGTCCACGGGCCCCAGGAAGGTCTTCATCAGCCCGGAGAAGGTCTGCGGCTCGGTCCACTGTCCGCGGGTCCCGCAGTCCGGGCACACGATCTCGTCCATGCCGTCCGTGCCGCCCTCGGGCCGGCGGCCCTTCTTCGCCTCGAACGCCTCGATGAGGTGGTCCTGGCGGTGACGCTTGTGGCAGGAGAGGCACTCGACCAGCGGGTCGGTGAACGTCTCCACGTGGCCCGAGGCCTGCCAGACCGCCCGCGGCAGGATGATGGAGGAGTCCAGCCCGACCATGTCCTCCCGGCCGCGCACGAAGGTGTTCCACCACTGGGTCTTGATGTTGTCCTTCAATTCCACGCCCAGCGGCCCGTAGTCCCACGCCGAGCGGGAGCCGCCGTAGATCTCTCCGGCCTGGAAGACGAAGCCGCGTCGCTTCGCGAGGGAGATGACCTGGTCGAGGGTGGACTTGGGGGCCATGGGGGCATCACATCCGTGTCTGCGCATCGGCCGCTGGCGGCGGCCCGCGCTGGTGCTGGTGGGTCGGGCGGGGCAGCCGGTGGGACACCGGCGACTACGTCAGACAGTCTAGGTCCCCGGTCGCCCCGGCACTGAACGCCACCACCACGGTTCGATCGCCGTGGCAGGCCACGATGAGGGCGAGGGGCCGCGCCGCTCGCCCCTCGGGGCGCTCGGGGACGGAGGCGGATAATTCCTCACCCATTCCCGGCGTGATCGGCGACAATGGAGTCATGTCCGATCACACCGCCCGACACGCACCCCAGTCCCCGGCGTCCCATCCGACGCCGCTCGAGATCCGTGACGAGGTGATCCGGCTCGGGCAGGCGCTCAAGCTCGCCAACCTGGTGGAGGACGGGGCCGACGCGCGGGTGGTCATCGAGGCCGGGCTGGTGCAGGTCAACGGGGACCCCGAGACCCGCCGCGGCCGTCAGCTGCGCCACGGGGACATCATCGAGTTCTCCGGCGAGGCCGTGAAGGTGGTCCCGTCCGGCCGCTGAGTGGCTACCGGACCACGTAGTCCAGGTACTCCCCCACGTGCCGCAGCTCCTGCGGGCCGATGCCGTGGCCGATCCCGGCGTAGAGCACCTTGGTCAGGTCCACGTGCTCGTTCATCCAGGCGTGGGTGTACTCGACCTTGTCTTGGGTGATGACCGGATCGGCCTGGTCCCGGCCCCAGAACACCTTCGGCCTCACGCGCTTGACGGCATCGTCGTCGAAGAACCCGGCCAGCGGCCCGGTGCCGGCGCTCGCCGCCGCACCGTCCTGGTCCGGGTTCACGGCGAAGCCGGAGAGACCGACCACGCAGGCATAGGCCTCCGGGTCCAGCCGCATCAGCGAGGTGGCCATGGCCATCCCCATGGAGAACCCCAGCAGGGAGACGCTGGCGAAGCGCTCGCGCTGGGCGTCCACCCAGGCCTGCAGGTCCTCGACGGCGGCGCGCACCGCCAGCGGCGAGGAGCTCATCGAGGTGCTCAGCGGGAACCAGGTGAACCCGCCGTGGTCCATGGCCAGCGGGGCCCGGACCGAGGCGATCGTGAACTTGCCCGGCAGCTCGGGGACGATCCCGAACAGGTCGTTCTCGTCCGCACCGTAACCGTGCAGCACCACCAGCAGCGGGGTGCCCGCGCGCTCGTCCTCGGGACGGGACCAGCGGACGAACGGATCGGGGGTGGCGACGGCGGCGGAATCGGTCATACCCACAGGGTAGAGGCCACCGGCCGGGGCCGATCAATCCGACCGGTCAGAGTCCCAGGACCCGCTTCATCTCCCCGGCCACCTGGTCCATGTCCGTCAGGAACCCGTCGTGGCCGATCGGCGAGTCGATCACGAACACCGGCACCTCACCGGGCAGCTGGCGGGCCAGCTCCTGTGACTGGCCCGGGAAGTAGAGCCGGTCCGAGTCGACCGCGGCGATGAACGCCGCGGCGGGGATCCCGGCCAGCACCTCCTCCTCGCTTCCCCGGCCCCGCGCCACGTCGTGGCTCATCAGCGCCTCGGTGAGCACCAGGTAGCTGTTGGCGTCGAAGCGCCCGGCGAGCTTGGCGGCCTGGTGGTCCAGGTAGGACTCCACCTGGTAGCGGCCGCTCCGGCGCACCGGGTGGCCGAAGGGGTCCTCGTCCTGTTGCGGGCTCCGCCCGAACCGGGACCCCATGTCCGGCTCGGAGCGGTAGGTGATGTGCGCGATCCGCCGGGCGATGCCCAGTCCGGCGTCCGGCCGGGAGCGGCCGTAGTAGTCGCCGCCCTGGAAGTCCGGGTCCAGGGTGATCGCCTGGACCTGGGCCTGGGCGAATGCGATCTGCTCGGCCGTGGAGTGGGCCCCGCAGGCGATGACCGCCATGCCGCGGACCCGGTCCGGGTAGGTCGCGGCCCACTCCAGGGCGCGGGCCCCGCCCATCGAGCCGCCGATGACGGCCTGCCAGGCGTCGATGCCCAGGCCATCGGCGAGCCGGGCCTCGGCGTGGACGGAGTCCCGGATGGTGGTGAACGGGAACCGCGAACCCCACGGGGTGCCGTCCGCGTCCAGCGACGACGGCCCGGTCGTCCCGTAGCAACCGCCCAGCATGTTGGGGGCCACCACGAACCAGTGATCCGTGTCCACCGGCGCGCCCGGGCCGATGATGCCCTCCCACCAACCGGCCTCCGGTTCCCCGGTGGAGGCCGCCACGTGCGTGGAACCGGTCAGGGCGTGCAGCACCAGCACGGCGTTGGACCGCTCCGCGTTCAGCGTGCCCCAGGTCTCGTAGGCGATCTCCACGGCGGGCAGGTGCCCGCCGGCCTCGAAGTCGAAGGCGCCGATCCGCAGGGAGTGCAGGCCGCCGTCGGGAAGGACGGTGCTGGTCTGGTGGGGGCTGGTCATGGTCATGGGGGTCCCTCCGCGCCTCACGCGCTGACGTTGGCGGCGGCGAACCCCTCCTCGAGGTCCGCCAGGATGTCGTCGATGCTCTCCACGCCCACGGACAGCCGGACCAGCCCGGGCGTGACACCGGCGGCGCGCTGCTCGTCCCCCGTGAGCTGGGAGTGCGTGGTGGAGGCCGGGTGGATCACGAGCGAACGGATGTCACCGATGTTGGCCACCTGGTGGTGCAGGCGCAGGGCGTCCACGAACCGCGCGCCCGCCTCGCGGCCGCCGGCGATCTCGAAGGACACGAAACCGCCGGCGCCCTGGGGCAGGTACTGCTGCGCGCGCTCGTGCCAGGGGCTGGAGGCCAGGCCCGGGTAGATCACGGCCTCGACCTGGGCGTGCCCGTCCAGGTACTCGGCGACCTTCTGCGCATTGGCCACGTGACGCTCCATCCGCAGGGACAGGGTCTCCAGGCCCAGGTTGAGGAGGAAGGCGTTGAACGGGCTGATGGAGCTGCCGAAGTCGCGCAGCAACTGCACGCGCGCCTTGAGGACGTAGGCGAGATTGGCCCCGAGGATGCCCCCGACGCCCAGGTCCCGGGCGAACACCAGTCCGTTGTAGCTCTCGTCCGGGGTGTTGAAGCCCGGGAAGCGCTCGGGCTGGGAGGCGTAGTCGAAGGTCCCGGCGTCCACGATCACCCCGCCCATGGCCACCGCGTGGCCGCCGAGGTACTTGGTGGCCGAGTGCACGACCACGTCCGCGCCGTGCTCGATCGGCCGCAGCAGGTAGGGGGTGGCCAGGGTGTTGTCCACGATGAACGGCACGCCCGCGGCGTGGGCGACGTCGGCGATGCCCCGCAGGTCCGGCACGTCGCCGCGCGGGTTGCCGAGGGACTCGGCGAACAGCAGCTTCGTGGTGTCCCGGATGGCGCCCTTCCACTCGGCCAGGTCGTCCGGGTCCTGGACGAAGGTCGTGGTGATGCCGATCTTGGCCAGGGTGTGCTTGAACAGGTTCTGGGTGCCGCCGTAGAGGGAGGCCGAGACCACCACGTGGTCCCCCGCGCCGGCGACGTTCAGGACGGAGAAGGTGGTGGCCGCCTGACCGGAGGCCAGCAGCAGGGCGCCGGCGCCGCCCTCGAGGGCGGCGATCTTGCCCTCCACGGCCTCCTGGGTCGGGTTGCCGATGCGGGTGTAGATGGGCCCGAGGTCCTTCAGGGCGAACCGGTCGGCAGCGACCTCGTGGGAGGGGAAGTCGAAGGAGTTGGACTGGATGATCGGCAGCGCGGTGGCGCCGAAGGGGTTGACCTCCGGGATGCCGGCGTGCACCTGGCGGGTCTCGAAACCCCAGTTCGCGGCGGAGTCCGTGGCTCCGGTCGGGTCGGTGTCCACGGTGTCCGGGCTGGCCTGGTTCGGGGTGTCGGTCATCGACATGGCTCCTGTATCCGTCCAGGGCCACCGGTGGCATCACGGTGCCGTGAAGCATGCCGCGCCGTGGTGGCCCGCGCTTGCAGGTGCCGGTCGACACCCGCCTGGTCCTCACCCGGGGCACCCCACCGCGAGCTGGAGGGTTGCCGGCCAGCAAGCCGGGGCTTGGTGCTGGCGCTCATGACCTGCGCCCAGTCTGCCAGATCGGTGCGAGCGGGTCATCCCGTTCGGTCACAGTGTGACCATCCGTCCGGAGTGTGATCTGCGCTACTTTTCAAGTGAGGGTAACCTAAGCGATCTACGCCACTCGAAGGTGGGACGATATGGGCATGATGCGCCTTGATCACGTCTCGTACGCCGTCGGCCCCGAAGAGGGCCTCTCCGCCGCGGTGGCCCGGATCGCCGATGCCCTGGGCATCGAGCGAGTCAAGGGTGGGGTCCACCCCCGCTTCGGCACCCGTAACGCCATCTTCCCGTTGCGCAAGCACCAGTACCTCGAGGTCGTCGAGGTGCTCGACCACCCCTCCTCCGGGAAGGCCCCGTTCGGCCAGGCCGTGCGGGCCCGTTCCGAGATGGGCGGCGGCTGGATGGGCTGGTGCGTGGCCGTGGACGACCTGGCCCCGTTCGAGGAACGGCTGGAGCGCCAGTCCGTCCCGGGCAACCGCAAGTTCCCGGACGGGCGCGAGCTGACCTGGCGCCAGATCGGCATCAAGGGCCTCATCGCCGACCCGCAGGTGCCCTACCTGCTGCGCTGGGATGACGGCATGGATGAGCTGCACCCCTCCCGGGCCGCGGAGCCCCAGGCCGAGCTGTCCTCCATCACGATCGCCGGATCACGGGATCGGGTGCGGGGCTGGCTGGGACTGGACGACCCGGAGCAGCGGGTCGAGGACCTCAACGTCATCTACGAGTCCCCCTCCGGCACGCCCGGCATCCTCGAGGTCACCTTCGAGACCCCCAAGGGCACCATCACCCTCTGACGTACCCCGCGGCCCCCGCCCGCTCCCGGCCCCCGGCCGGGTGGGCGGGGGCCTTCGCGTCCCGGACCCCCGGTGGTCCGGTGGGAGGGATGGCGGGAGAGGTGGGCGGGCCGGGTTCAGGTGCCGAACAGCCCCAGCTGGGCCAGCACCGGATAGGCCACGAACCCGGCCACGTCCAGCAGCAGGTGCGCGATCACCAGCGGCATCACCCGCCGGTAGCGCAGGTACAGCGCCCCGAACACCAGGCCCATGAGCATGTTCCCCACCCCCGGCCCGATCCCCTGGTAGAGGTGATAGGCGCCGCGCAGCACCGCGCACCCCACCACCACGGCCGTGGCGTTCAGGGGGACGACGCCGCCGCTCGCCCAGGTGCGCAGCCCACCGGGCTCTCCGGGCCGGGCCGGGTCCAGCCCGGACCTCAGCTGTTGCAGGTAGCCGAGCCGGTCGAAGAGCCAGGCCACCACGATGACCTCCTCCAGCAGGGCGTGCCGCAGCGCGGAGAGCACCAGGACCGGGGTGGTCCACCAGTACTCGTCCAGTCCGCTGCCGACGATGGCCGTGGTCACCCCGGCCGCCCGCCCGGCCGCGTAGACGGCCAGTGTCCCCAGGCCGATCGCCACGAACAGGGCCCCGCCCCAGGCCAGGTCGGCCCCCGGGCGCCGGGCGTCCAGGCCGAAGGTCCGGAACGGATTGCGGCCACGGATCAGCAACAGGTGGAACACCAGCAGCACCGGCACCAGGGCGAACACGATGTCCAGCAGCTGGTAGGTGAGGTCCCAGTACTGCCGGTCGGCCAGCGGCGGGTTCAGCGTGGTGGTCTGCCCGGACAGCGGTCCCCGGCTCATCTTGTCCAGCAGGTTGACGATCGCGTAGACGGCCGACTGGCCCAGGGACAGCCCGAGCACGATCGCGATCTCCCAGCGGACCGTGGCGGCCGAGGGCGGGGTGATGGCCGAGGGGCGCAGGCGGTCGGTCGGCTGGGATGCTGCGGGGGTGCTCACCGGTCCAGTGTAGGAAGGGCCGCCGAGGGGCACCCGCGGAAACGGGCGGATCGCGGCCCCGGGCGCGGTTACCGTGGATCCATGGCCTCCCCACCCACCGCCGCCGACCTCGCGCTCGCCCGTGCCGCTTCCGTGCGTCCGCTGGGCACCGCGTCCCCCGCGGTGGTCGACCGGTTGGCCACGGCGGACTGGTCCGCCGGGACCGTGGAGGAGGGCGGGCAGTTCCACCGTGTGCTCGTGCTGCCCGGCGTCGGGGCGGTGAGGATGGCCCGGAACGCGGTGGCCGCCGGGCGGCTGCCGGCGAACGTCGCCCTCGTGCGGGCCCTGGCGAGGACGGCGCAGCTCCCCGTGGCGGTGCCCGTGCCCCTGACCGAGGTGGTCACCGGTGCGGACGGGACGGCCGCCGTCGTGCAGGAGTACCTTCCCGGCCGGGCGCATCCCCCGCGCGAGGGCGACCCGGTGGTGCTGCGCGGACTGTGCGAGGCGCTGGCTGACGTGGACACCGCCGCCCTGGAACCGCACCTGGGCCCGCCGTTCGCCTACCGCGGGCCGTGGACGGCGGCACGCGTGCGGACGGTGCGTGAGCTGCCCGGGCGCCTGCGGGAGACCTATGGCGGGCAGTTGTGGGACGGCGAGTGGGCCGCCGATCATCCGGCGGTGTCCGCGGCGGCCTTCCCGGAGACCGCCTCGGACCTACTGGCCACCCTGACCGCGTGGACGCAGGACCCGGTGGTGGCCCCGTCCCTGGTGCACGGGGACCTGGCCGGGCACAACATGCGCTGGGAACGTTCCGGTGGGGACTGGGCCCTGACCGGGATCCTCGACTGGGACCTGGCCAGCGCCTGGGACCCGGCCCTGAACCCGGCCTACCTCTCGTTGTGGCACGGCGAGGAGAAGCTGGACTCCATCGCCCGCGACCCGGCGGAGGCATGGCGCGCCCGGGTCTGGCTCGGCTGGATGGCCCTGGAGACCCTGGACGACGCCGCCGGCCGCGAGGACCCGTCCAGCGGGGCCGGCCCGGCGAACTGGCCGAAGCTGCTGCGCAAGGTGCTGCCGCGGATCGGCCGGGCCGTGGCGGCGTTGCGGGACCGCGAGGCGGCCGCGAGAGCCGTCATGACCGACTCGCGCCCTCACCGGTCAGGTGCCCGCGGTCTCGGGTGATCCCCCGGGCGCGGAGGTCCGCCCGGACGGGTCGCCGTGCTCGCCCCACACCAGCTCGCCCACCTCGAGCCGACCGACCTTCAATGAGGTGAACTCGGCCCTGCCGACCGCGAGTCGTCCCACGGCGAGAGCACCCACCGCCAGGGAACCCACGGCCAGGGCGCCCACGGCGAGGGAGCCGACGGCGAGAGCACCCACCGCGAGTCGTCCGAGGGCGAGACGGCCGAGGGCACGTGCTGGGGTCCTGGTCTTCTTCGGCATGACTCGTCTCCTGTGGTCGGCGGGATCGGTGCGTGTGGGCGTCACACCGCCGGGACTCGGCCGCCCGGGATGGCCCGAGCCTAGGTGCCACCGGAGGGGGCCACAAGGTCCGGCGGGTGCCGGCCCCGACCGGCGCGCAGATCGAACCAGGACAGGAACCGCCGGCCGACACCGTGCAGCACGTCCTGCGCCGGTTGCGCGGCAAAGATGGTCGCCGCGACGAGGGACCATCCGCGCGCACGGCGCCAGAGCACCTCACCGTGCGGCGGGTTGCCGGCGGCGTCGACTACCAGCCGCTGACCCGGGGCGCCGACCGCGGTTTCGCGGCCGGCACGTGGACGGCCGTCGGCGCGCGGCAGCACGGTGACGGGCAGCACGGTGACGGACCGAACGAGGAGGGGCCGCACGGCGCTGGGCCGGTGCCGGGGGCCAGCGTGCCGGTGGGGGCCAGCGGTACCCGACGGCTGCGGGTGACCGCCGCGGACCCCGCCGAGGGAGCCCTCACCGCCACGTTCGCCCAGCTGTGCGGGCAACCGGTCTCCGTGCACGACTACCTCGGCCTGGCACGGGAGTACGACCGCTGGAGACTGCTGGGCGTCCCGGCCCCGGAGGACATCGACGACCAGTCCTTCCAGCGGTTCGCGTTCCTGGTGGACGTGCTCGTGGACGCGGACCTGCGCCTGGACGTCACCGCGGCCCTGCCCCTGGGTGACTGGGCGGGGCCGGGACGCTTCCCACGTGACGCCGACCGCTTCCTCAGCCGGCTGAGCCCGCTGCGGGGCTGAATCCCGTCCGCGGGTCGTACTGGTGCAGGAACCCCCAGCCGATCGCGTGCAGGACATCCGCCGGCGGTTGGGCCGCGAAGACGGTCGCCACGGCCAGGGACCACCCCGTGGCCCGGCGCCACAGGTCCTCGTCCGGGACCCGGCCGGCATCGTAGTGCGCCCGGAACACTGCGGCCCCGGTGGGCGTGAAGTGGGTCAGCGCGATCCCCAGGTCCGAGGCGGGATCCCCGGCGCAGAGGTCCCCGAAGTCGACGAGGACGGGAGCCGGCGGCCCGAGCGGGGTGCCGGTGGCGTCCTCCGTCAGCACCGTGTTGTCCGGGTGCGGGTCCCCGTGGAGCCAGACCGGCGGGCGCGCATGGTCCCCTGCCTCCAGGGCCTCCTGCCAGGTGGCGTCCACCGCGCGGACCAGGGCAGGGGGGCAGCGCGGACGCAGTGCCCGCCAGCGCGCACCGAAGCGATCGGCGGCCGAGGCCAGCGGCACGCCGCGGAAGGGATTGTCCGGGGCGTCCGGCGGGGCCGGGACGTGCAGGCGTCGCAGTTGACCGGCGAGGTCGG
>JAPFFX010000130.1 GCA_026645375.1 Citricoccus sp. WCRC_4
GTGCCCATGGCCCGCCTGCGCCAGATCGCCACCGCGGCGGGCGCCGTCGAGGTCACCACCCACCTGAACTCGGGCAACGTCCTGTTCCATGTGGACCGGCAGCCGGGGCACGAGGCCGACACGGACGCGTGGAACATCGCGTACGGGGTCGAGTCCGCCCTGGCGGCGGAACTGGGGCTGACCGTCACGGTGATCCCCGCGAGCAGGGCCGATCTGGACACCGCCCTGGCCCTGCACGCACAGCTGGCCTTCGCCGGCGGGGAGGGCAAGCTGACCCACCTGGTCCTGCTGGCCGAGCCCGCCGATCCCGAGCAGGCCGACGCGCTCGAGGCGTTCGACGCCGGTGACGACCTGTGCGCGGTCACCGGCAGGTTCGTGTGGGTCCGGTACGCGACCTCCTCCCAGGCCTCCAGGCTCACCCTCGACCGCATCGAGCGGACCCTGGACACCCGGGCCACCGCCCGCAACCTGCTGACCGTCCGCAGCCTGGCCGCCGTCGGCTGACCCGGCAGGCGGCCGCGCCCGCCCCGGCGGGACGACCCGCCTCAGGCCCCGGCGAAGAACGAGCCCACGGCCGCGGCCAGGTACCCCGGGTCCTGCGCCCCGCACATCTCCCGCGCGGAGTGCATGGACAGCAGCCCGATGCCCACGTCCACGGTGCGGATGCCGAGCCGGGTGGCCGAGATGGGGCCGATCGTGGACCCGCACGGCACGGCGTTGTTGGACACGAACTCCTGGAACGGCACCCCGGCGTGGGCGCACCAGCCGGCGAACGCCGCGGCGCCGGCCGCATCGGTGGAGTACCGCTGGTTGGCGTTGATCTTCAGCAGGGGACCGGCGTTCGGCCGCGGATGGTTCACCGGGTCGTGCCGCTCCGCGTAGTTCGGGTGGACCAGGTGGCCGGCGTCGGCGGACAGCAGCCAGGACCCCGCGAACGACCGCGCCGGGCCCTGCCCCGCGACGCCCAGCGTATCCAGCACGCGGCGCAGCACGTCTTCCAGCACGGGACCGGCCGCCCCCGAGCGCGATGCCGAGCCGAGTTCCTCGTGGTCGAACGCCGCGAGCACGGGGATCACCGGCGCATCGGCCACCGGCCCCGGGGAGGGCCGCGCCTCCAGCGCCACCAGTCCGGCGTGCACGGAGGACAGGTTGTCCAGCCGCCCGGCGGCGAAGAACTCCTCCGATGCTCCGAACAGGCCCGGTGCCTGGGTGTCCGCCATGACCACGTCGAAGCCCCGGACAGCCTCCGGCTCCACCCCCGCGGTGCGCGCGAGCACGGCCAGGATGTCGGCCGGAGCGGTCCTGCCGCCGGCAGCGCCCCAGATCGGGTTCATGTGCTGCTGGCGGTCCAGCGTGAGCCCGTTGTTCACGTCCCGGTCCAGGTGGATGGCCAGTTGCGGGAAGCGCGCCACGGCTCCCGTGGCCGCGAGGTGCTCGGTGCCGTCCCCGGTCACCAGCCGGCCGGCGAAGCACAGCTCCCGGTCCAGCCAGGAGTTCAGCAACGGCCCGCCGTACACCTCCACGCCGGCCTGCAGCCAGCCCTCCCGGCCGGTGGTCGGCCGGGGCTTGAGCTTGAACGTCGGGGAATCGGTGTGGGCGCCCAGGATGCGGAACACCGGCACGACGCCGGCCGTACCGGCCCCGGTGCCGGACACCCGGGTGCCCGGGAGCCCGACGCCGTCGGGAATCCGCCAGGCGATGACGGCGCCGTCCCGGACCAGGACGTACCCGCCGGGCTGCGCGGGGAAGTCCGCGCGCTCATCCACTCGGGTGTAGCCGACCGCCTGGAGGCGACGGGCCACCTCAGCGGCGGCGTGGTAGCTCGAGGGGCTGGCCTGCACGAAACCGGCGAGGTCCTGCAGGTGGGGGTGGCCGGCCAGGGAGCCGGAGGAGGTCACGGAGTCCGGTGCGGTCATGGTCCTACCGTACGGTGCCGCCTCACCAGCCACGGGGCGCCGTCCGGGGCGTCGTCGTAGTGACCGCCGAGGGGGTCGTCCACGGGCAGCCGCTCCGCCTCGGTGGCGTCGAGGCCCAGGTGTTCCATGCGGGCCGCGGCCGCCACCAGGCCACGTCCCGAACCGGGGCCCGCGGCGGGCCGGGTCCAGATCCGCCCGCCGGGCAGCGACGCCCGCACCGGGTCGTCCCAGGGCGCGAGCACCTGCTCCACCACGCGACCCATGAGGTAGAGGGTTGCGGCCATGTGCCCGAGGATCGCCAGGACGTAGAACGTGTCGTCCATGGAGTGCTGCACCTCGGAACCGGAGGCCCCCTTGGCCAGGTACATCCAGATCGCCCAGAAGTGCAGCACCTCGAAGAACTGCCAGATCAGGAAGTCCCGCCAGCGCGGGACCGCGAGCGCGGCCAGCGGGACCAGCCACACCACGAACTGCGGGGAGTACACCTTGTTGCACAGCACGAACGCGGCCACGATCAGGAAGGTCAACTGGGCCAGCCGCGGCCGGTAGCGGCAACTGACACCGAGCGCGAAGATGGCCGCGCAGGCCAGGAAGAAGGCCCCGTAGGCCAGCAGGGACAGGTCCTCGGCACGGATCTCCGGCCCGCCGATCCGGCCCATCGTCACGTTCCAGGCGTGCCAGACCGAGGACAGGCCCGGGCCGCGTTCCCCGGAGAAGGTGAAGAACACGCTCCAGGCGGCGAGGTTGCCGATCATCATCGGCAGGTTGACGGCCAGCCAGGCGGCCACCGTCCCCAGCGTCGCCCAGAGGAACGGGGCCCAGCGCAGGGAACGGACGGCCAGGATCAGCAGGGCCCCCAGGATGAGCAGGGGATAGAGCTTCATCGCCGCCCCCAGCCCGAAGAAGAGGCCGGCCAGCAGGGGTCTTCGCCCCCCGAACAGCCACATGCCCACGGCCAGCAGCGCCACCGCCCACAGGTCCCAATTCACGGACCCCGCCAGGATGATGCCCGGGGCGACGGCCACCATCACCGCGTCCCAGGGCCGGCGGCCGGCGGACTTGGCCGTGACCACCACGGTCACGATCCAGAGCACGGCCGTGAAGAGGAAGTTCACGTCCCAGTAGGCCAGCGTGGGGTTCAGGTCACTGAAGGGCAGCAACCCCGAGATCACCGCGGCGATCGAGGCCACCACGGACATCAGCACCGGATACTCGAAGGCGGCCCCGGCCGCGAAGGGGGCGAAGGGGTCCTCGGCGAAGCCGCGCCCACCGTAGAGGGCGGACCAGTCCGAGTAACAGCCGGCGTAGTAGACCTCCGGCTGCCCCCAGCCGCCCAGCCGGCACGGGGTCTTCAGGAGCACCGCGACGACGGCCGAGAGCGTGGTGAGCAGGATCATCACCCGCAGGGGGGTGAAGAAGGAGTCGCCGGTGCGTCCGGGGACGGTGTGCCGGCCCACCGGGCCGCCGAGCCCCTCACGCAGCCGGCGCACCAGCCCGTCCGTGCGCGAGGGCACGGAGGCGGGGACCGGTGCGCCGCCGTCGGGCCCTCGGGCACCGGTCCGGGGCGGGGCCCCGGAGGTCCGCGGACCGGGGGCCGGGATGCGCAGGCTCATGGGGGCCATCCTAGGAGGGACCCGGCGCCGGCCCGCCTCCTGGAGAGCGTCGGGAATGCCGCGGCACGGACGGCGGTTGGACACCGATGCGGATGAACGTCGTCATCCGGCGTAAAGTGGATGGGGTCGTGCCCGCCCGTCAAGGGCCGGAAGCACCCTCACTGCATTGACGTCCCGGACCATCGGGGCTCGGTCCGCCGCGCCCATGCGGCCGCAGGACCATCAGGACAACAAGGAGTACCGGTGTCGAAGAAGCCGATTCGTGTGGCCATTGCGGGCGTGGGCAACTGTGCCACCTCCCTGATCCAGGGGGTCGAGTACTACCGCAACGCCTCCGCTGACGAGCAGGTCCCGGGGCTCATGCACGTCCAGTTCGGCGACTATCACGTCTCCGACCTGGAGTTCGTGGCCGCCTTCGACGTCGACGCCAAGAAGGTCGGCGTGGAGCTCTCTGCCGCGCTGGTCGCCTCGGAGAACAACACCATCAAGATCGCCGACGTCCCGGCCACCGACGTGACCGTCCAGCGCGGACCGACCCTCGACGGCCTGGGCAAGTACTACCGCGAGACCATCGAGGAGTCCGGCGCGGAGCCGGTGGACGTGGTGCAGGTGCTCAAGGACACCGACGTGGACGTCCTGGTCTGCTACCTGCCCGTGGGGTCCGAGGAGGCCGCGAAGTTCTACGCCCAGGCCTGCATCGACGCCCACGTCGCGTTCGTCAACGCCCTGCCCGTCTTCATCGCCGGCACCCCCGAGTGGGCGGACCGGTTCACCGCGGCCGGCGTGCCGATCGTGGGTGATGACATCAAGTCCCAGATCGGTGCGACCATCACCCACCGCGTCATGGCCAAGCTGTTCGAGGACCGCGGCGTCACGCTGGACCGCACCTACCAGCTGAACGTGGGCGGCAACATGGACTTCAAGAACATGCTCGAGCGCGAGCGCCTGGAGTCCAAGAAGATCTCCAAGACCCAGGCCGTCACCTCCAACACCTCGGCGCAGCTCAGCGAGGACGACGTCCACATCGGCCCGTCCGACTACGTGTCCTGGCTGGACGACCGCAAGTGGGCGTTCGTCCGCCTGGAGGGCCGCAACTTCGGTGACGCCCCCGTGTCCCTGGAGTACAAGCTGGAGGTCTGGGACTCCCCGAACTCCGCGGGCGTGATCATCGACGCCGTGCGCGCCGCCAAGATCGCCCTGGACCGCGGCATCGGCGGCCCCATCCTCTCCGCCTCGTCCTACTTCATGAAGTCCCCGCCCGTGCAGCACCACGACGAGGAGGCGCACGAACTGGTCGAGGCGTTCATCCGCGGGGACATCGAGCGCTGACCCGGTCCGGGCGTCGAGCGCCCCACCGGCGGTCTGGAGGTCTTTAGGCGACGTCAGGCCCGGGCTTCCCGGGGGCTGACGTGTCCTATCGACCTCCAGTCGCGTTGTGGCAGGATCGGCCGCATGAACGACGCCGACATCGCCGCCGCCGCCACGTTCTTGCCGATCGCCGAGGTCGCCCGGCGGTCGGCGATCCCCGAGGATGCCCTGATCCCCTACGGGCATCACATGGCCAAGATCGACCCGGCGCGGCTGCCGCGGTCCCCGCGGACCCCGGGTCAGGTGGTGCTGGTCACCGGCATCAGCCCGACGCCGGCCGGCGAGGGGAAGTCCACCGTCACCGTGGGCCTGGTGGACGGACTGAACGAGCTGGCCGCCCAGGCGGACGCCCCCCAGTGGTGGCGCGGCCGGACGGCGATGGCCGCCCTGCGCGAACCGTCCCTGGGCCCGGTGTTCGGGATGAAGGGCGGTGCCACCGGCGGCGGTCACGCCCAGGTGGTGCCCATGGAGGAGATCAACCTCCACTTCACCGGCGACTTCCACGCCATCACCGCGGCCCACAACCTGCTCTGCGCGCTCATCGACAACCACCTGCACCAGGGCAACGCGCTGGGCATCGACCCGCGGACCATCGCCCTCAAGCGCTGCCTCGACACCAACGACCGCGCCCTGCGTCAGACCGTCATCGGCCTCGGCGGCCGCAGCCAGGGCGTGCCGCGGGAGAACGGCTTCGAGATCACCGTCGCCACGGAGACCATGGCCGTGTTCTGCCTCTCGAGGGACCTGGAGGACCTCAAGTCCAGGCTCTCCCGGATGATCATCGGGCGGACGCATGACCAGCAGCCGGTGACGGTCGGCCAACTGGGCCCGAACGGCGCCCAGGGTGCCATGGCCGTGCTGCTCAAGGACGCGCTGAAGCCCAACCTGGTCCAGACCCTCGGCGGCTCCGCGGTGCTGATCCACGGCGGGCCGTTCGCCAACATCGCCCACGGGGCGAACTCGATCATCGCCACCAACACGGCCCGGTCCCTGTCCGACCTGGTGGTCACGGAGGCAGGGTTCGGCGCGGACCTCGGCGGGCAGAAGTTCATGGACATCACGGCCGTGGCCGGCGGTTTCCCCCCGGCGGCCTCCGTGGTCGTCACCACCGTGCGGGCACTGAAGATGAACGGCGGACTGTCCCTGGGCGAGGTGAACGCCGGCGCCGCCGCCGAGGCCGCCACCCCGGCCGGCACGGGGGAGGCCGCGGTGCAGCGTCACCTGGACGCCCTCGAGGCGGGCGTGGCCAACCTCGAGCGCCACGTGCAGAACCTGTCCGTCTACGGGGTGCCGGTCATCGTCGCCGTCAACCGCTTCCCGCAGGACACGGACGCCGAACTGTCCTGGCTCACCGACTGGTGCGGCCGGGCCGGCGTCCGGGTCGCCGTCGCCGAGGTGTGGGCCCGGGGCGGGGCCGGCGCCGTGGAACTCGCCCGCCAGGTCACGGAGGCGATCGCCGAGGGGACCGCCTCGTACCGGTCCCTGTGGACGGAGACCATGGATGTCGAGGAGCGCATCGACGCCGTGGTGCAGCGGATCTACCGCGGCTCCCACGTCGAGTACTCCGCCGAGGCCAGGCGCCAGCTGGCCCAGCTCACCGAGGAGGGCTGGGGCCACCTGCCGGTGTGCATGGCCAAGACCCAGTACTCGTTCACCGACGACCCGAAGGTCCTGGGTGCCCCCACCGGCTTCGGCATCACGGTCCGCGAGCTCGTGGTCCGTCCCGGTGCCGGGTTCATCGTGGCCCTCACCGGGACCATGATGACCATGCCGGGACTGCCCAAGGCGCCCGCGGCGGATGTCATGGACGTGGACGCGGACGGCCGGATCAGCGGCCTATTCTGACGTCTCCGACGCTTCCGCCGCCTCGGGTTGCTCCGCCCACCAGCGCAGCAGCTCCGCGCGGGCCGCGTCCTCCCCGTGCGGCCCCTCGTCCAGCCGCCACTCCAGCAGGTGCTTGTAGGCACGGCCCACCACGGGTCCGGGACGGATCCCCAGGATCTCCATGACCTGCGTGCCGTCCAGGTCCGGCCGCACCGCGTCCAGCTGCTCCTGTTCGGTGATCTCCTCGATCCGGCGCTCCAGGTCGTCGTAGGCGTGGGCCAGGCGCTCGGCCTTGCGCCGGTTGCGCGTGGTCACGTCCGAGCGCGTCAGGGCGTGCAGCCGGGGCAGCAACGGGCCCGCGTCGGTGATGTACCGGCGCACCGCCGAGTCCGTCCAGCCGGCGTCGCCGTAGCCGTAGAACCGCATGTGCAGCTCCACCAGCCGGGCCACCGCCTTGATCGTGTCATTGTCGAACTTCAGGGCACGCATCCGCTGCTTGACCAGCTTGGCCCCCACCACGTCGTGGTGGCGGAAGGACACCGCCCCGTTCGGCTCGAAGCGCCGGGTCCCCGGCTTGCCGACGTCGTGCATCAACGCCGCGAAGCGCAGGACGAAGTCCGGCGCGGGCACGTAGGTCCCCGACGGCGGCTCGAACTCCTGGTCTTTTGCCTCGGGCTCCGTCTCGGCCTCCGCCGTGGCCGGGTCCCGGCCGGCCCGTTCAGCGTCCCACTGCTCCCGGAGCCGCGCGGGATACTCGTGGTCGATCGCCTGCTCCAGGACCGTCAGCGAGTGGTCGTAGACGTCCTTGTGGCGGTGGTGTTCGTCCGTCTCCAGCCGCAGGGCCGGCAGTTCCGGCAGGACGTGGTCGGCCAGGCCGGTGTCCACGAGCAGGTCGAGTCCGGCCCGGGGGTGGGCGCCGTTGACCAGCTTGACCAGTTCCTCGCGCACGCGTTCGGCCGAGATGATGGCGATCCGCTCGGACATCGCGGTCATCGCCGCGACCACGGACTCGTCCACGCCGATGCCCAGCTGGGAGGCGAACCGGGCCGCCCGCATCATGCGCAGCGGGTCGTCCGAGAAGGAGTCCTCGGGGGTCCCGGGGGTCCGCAGCCGGCCGGCCGCCAGGTCCCGCACCCCGCCGAAGGGGTCCACGAGCTCCAGGGCCGGCAGCCGGATGGCCATCGCGTTGACGGTGAAGTCGCGGCGCAGCAGGTCGTCCTCGAGCGAGTCGCCGAAGGCCACCTGCGGCTTGCGGGAGTCCGGGTCGTACTGTTCGGCGCGGTAGGTGGTGACCTCGAGCTGCCAGCCCTCCTTCGCGAAGCCGATGGTGCCGAAGCGCCGGCCGATGTCCCAGTGCGCGTCCGCCCAGCGCCGGCCGATCCGTAGGGTGGTGTCCGGGTCGGCGTCCGTGGTGAAGTCCAGGTCCGGAGATACCCGGCCCAGGAACAGGTCGCGCACCGGCCCGCCGACCAGGGACAGCTCGTGGCCGGCCTCCGCGAACAACCGGCCCAGCTCGAGCACCACGCCCGGCAGCGTCGCGCCGGTGGGGAAGCCGGCGGGCAGTTCGACGTCGGCCGTGGAGACCGCCGTGCCCGGTCCGGTGGCGCGGCCGGTGCCGGCGGTCGTGGCGGGTGTGGTCGCGGGAGGCGGCGCGGGCGTGCCGGACAGGGGCTGGGATGCTGCAGAGGGATTCATCGTGTGGTTAAGGGTGCCAGATCCCACGCCCGGATCCGACACTCCGGAACGCGCCCGCGCGGGCCGCTACAGTGGAACGCATGGCTCATCCCGTCCCGAGCGCGCCGAAGCGCACGCCGCTCACCGCATCGGTGGGCCGTCGCGTGCCTCGACGCCCTGGACAGCCCGGCGCCGGCGGGGAGACCGCCCCCGGTGCCCTGCCCACCGTGGAGGAGGTCTCCGCCGGCGGCGTGGTGGTCCGCAGGATCGGCGGCCGGCTCGAGGTGGCGATCATCGCCCGCTACAACCGGGGCGGACGCCTGGAGTGGTGCCTGCCCAAGGGCCACCCGGAGGGGTCCGAGACCCACGAGGAGGCCGCCATCCGTGAGGTGGAGGAGGAGACCGGCATCGCCGGTGAGGTCCTCGCCTCGCTGGGCTCCATCGACTACTGGTTCACCGTCTCCAGCCACCGCGTGCACAAGACGGTGCACCACTACCTGCTCAAGGCCACGGGCGGGGAGCTGACCACCGAGAACGACCCGGACCACGAGGCCGTGGACGTGGCATGGGTGGAGCTGGACGTGCTCAACGCGAAGCTCTCCTTCCCCAACGAGCGCCGCATCGTGGACCTCGCCCGGGACGCGCTGCCCGACCACGAGGACCGTCTCCCGGACCTGCCGGACCGGGCACGGTGAGCCGGAACGCCACCACGGCAGTGACGGGCGCGGGCACCACCGAGAAGCTCGACGCCGGCAGCACCGCCCGGTCCAGCGCCATCATGGCCGCGGGGACGATGGTCTCCCGCGTCCTCGGCTTCGTCCGCACGGCCCTGCTGGCCGTGGCGATCGGCTCGACGGCCGTGGTGGCGGACATCTTCGAGACCGCCAACACCATCCCCAACATCATCTACATGCTGCTGGCCGGTGGCGTGTTCAACGTGGTGCTGGTCCCGCAGCTGATCAAGGCCGCGAGGAAACCCGACCAGGGTGCGGACTACACCTCCCGGCTGATCACCCTGGCGGTGATCGTCATGGCCGTGGCCACGCTGGTGATCACGGCCGCGGCGGCCCCGATCATCCAGTCGCTGACCAGCGGCTGGTCCGAGCCCATGCTGGTCCTGGGCACGGCCTTCGCGCTGTGGACGCTGCCGCAGATCTTCTTCTACGGGCTGTACGCGGTCATCGGGCAGGTGCTCAACGCCCACGGCCGCTTCGGTGCGTACATGTGGGCCCCCGTGGCGAACAACGTGGTGGCGATCCTGGTGATCAGCCTCTACCTCGTGCTGTTCGGCTCCTTCACCGCCGGAGAGGACCAGCTGACCCAGTGGTCCACCGCGCAGACCGTCCTGCTGGCCGGTGGGCACACCCTCGGGATCGTGGTCCAGGCGCTCGTGCTGTTCATCCCGCTGAGCCGGCTGGGCCTGGGCCTGCGGCCGAGGTTCGGCTGGAAGGGAATGGGCCTGCGCTCGACCGGCCGGCTCGCCGCCTACACGCTGGTGACGATGATGGCCGGGAACGTGGTCAACCTCCTGGTGGCCCGCCTGGTGTCCGGCGCCACCGAGGCGCGCTCGGACATCGACGTCACGGCCGGTGCCGACGCCGCCGTCCAGGCCGCCTCGATCCCGGGCCTGTACGCCCTGAACACCGCCCAGCTCATCACGGTCCTGCCCCACTCCGTGTTCGTGCTCTCCCTGGCCACGGTGCTGTTCAACCAGCTCGCCCGCTCGCTGCACAACCGGGACCTGCCCGAGGCCCTGCACACCGTCAGCCTGGGGCTGCGGAACTTCGCGGTGCCGATGATGTTCGCCATGGTCGTGGTGCTGGTGCTGGCCGGACCCCTGGGCCGGATCTTCGCCGGATCCTCCGCCACGGCGGCCGCCTCGGGCGTGGCGATCGGCCAGTTGCTGGTGCTGCTGGCGCTGGGCATGCCGTTCCGCTCCGCGCACATCTACCTGATGCGGTTGTTCTATGCCGACGAGAACGCCCGGATCCCCATGATCGTGCAGGTCGGCACCGCGGCCTGCACCCTGGTGATCGCCTACATCGGCGGGCTGTTCATCCCCACCTGGACCATGGCGTACCTCATCGTCGCGGTGTTCACCGTCCTGCACGTGGCCCAGTTCGTCGCCGCGCACCTGCTGGTCCGCCGTCGCTACGGGGACTACGGCTCCGGTCAGGTACTGGACACCTACCTGCGTACCGGGGTGGCCGCCGTCGTCGCCGGTGTGGCCGGCGCGCTGGTCCTGTGGCTGATGGGGGGGTACTCCGGCGGCTTCCCGTGGTACTCCATCGTCAACGCCCTGGTGTCCTGCGCCCTGGTCGGCACGGTGATGGCAGTGGTCTACCTCCTCCTGCTGCGGGCCATGCGCCTGCCGGAGCTGGCGGCGTTCCTGGGTCCCCTGGCACGCCGGATCCCGGGGCTGGGACGGTGACTTTCCGCGTCTCATCCCGGCGGTTCACCCCCGCAGAGCCGGTGGGGGGTCGTAGCATGGTCCCGACCACACCCGGGCCGGCCGGTGTCCAGTCATGACTGACATGACCGAACAGGACGGCAGGACGCGCTGCACCACCGCCGCCGCCCGGGCCACCGACCTGGAGGAGCACCGTGCCGCAGCCCATTGAAGAGGGAATGGTCCTGGGAGGCCGATACCTCATCACCGGACACGTGCTGACCTCGGCCGACCAGGACATGGTCCTGGACGGCCGCGACCAGGTCCTCAACCGGGACGTCTCCGTCCTGGTCGCCTCCTCGGACCACGCCTCGCAGGTGGCCGCGTCCGCCCGGGAGCTGGCCACCGGTGAGCGGCAAGGGGCCATCCAGGTCCTCGACCTCGGCCTGAGCGAGGGCCGCACCTACCTCATCGCCGGTGGCAACCCCGAGCCGGACGAACTGCTCGACATGACCCGCGAGCAGCAGGTCTACGTGGAGCCCTTCCAGACCGACACCCTCGGCTCCGAGATCTTCGGTGAGGCCCGCACCTACGAGCCGCACGTGTACGAGGACGACGAGGACTATTACGAGGACCTCGACGACAGTTTCGCCGTGGAGGGCCCCGAGCGGCGTCGCCCCCGTTTCCTGAAGGGCCTCTCGGAGCGGCTGAGCGAACGCCTGGGTTCCCATGACGCGGCCAAGGACGCCGTCTCCGGGGCCGGTGCAGCCGGAACCGCCGCGGGAGCCGGTGCCGCAGCGGCCGCCGGCGGCCAGGAGTGGCAGGACGCTGACCGGCCGGCGGACGACGGCGGAGCCACCGGTCCAGACCCGTACCGGTCGGCGGTGCGCCGCACGGACGAGAAGCCGCTCCCGGACACCGTCAGCGACGAGGAGTGGACCGGGACCCATGAGGTGACCGTCGCTCCCGGCTCCGCTCCGGGCACCGCACCCAGCGCCGCAGCGGACCGTGCGGCCGACACCGGGAAGATGCGCCGGACCGACGTCGCCGACGTCGCCGACGGTGCGGTGTCGGGGGCGGCGGCTGGCGCCGCTGCCGCGGCGGACGCGGGGACCGGTCCGGGGACCGCCGCTACCGGTTCCGGAGCCGCCGCCGGAGCTGAAGTGGTCCGGGACAGCAACACCGGGGCCGAGCCGGATCCCCGCGTCAGGGTGGAACACACGGACCGCGAGGAGGCCCACGTCGCCCCCCGGCGTCCGAAGGTCAGCCTCTGGTCCGACGACGAGGGCGATGATCAGAAGGAGCGGCAGGACCGCGGTGGCCGCACCGCCGCGCCAGCTGGAGGGGCGGCCGCCGGTGCCGCCACCGCAGCGACCGCAGCAGTTGCCGGTGACCCTCGGAGTGCGTCTCACGGAGCGGGCCCCACGGCTGCCGCCGCCGGGACTGGCCCGGACCACGACGAGGACTTCGACGCCCTCGCGGACGACGACGAGGGAGAGGACTACCAGGACGAGGACAAGCCGGGTGGTGCCCGCTGGATCCTGGGGGGCATCCTCGCCCTGGTACTCGTCCTCGGGGCCGTCTTCGCCTTCAACCTGCTGGGCAACAACCGTGATCCCCAGGCCGGCCCGGGGGACGACACCACGTCCTCCCCGACCGCAGAAGGCCCCACCGAGCAGGAGGGGGGATCCGACCTGCCCGAGCCGGTGATCGCCGGGGCCACCCGGCTCGTCCCCGACAATCCGCAACTGAGCGCCGAGACGGACAACACGCTGGCCAACGCCTTCGACGGCAACCCCGCCACTGCCTGGCAGACGTTCTCGTTCGCGCAGCCGGTGTTCGGCGGTTTTGCCGACTCCATGGCGTTGGTGATCGAGCTGGAGGAGCCCAGCGCCATCAGCCAGGTCGACATCGCCCAGAACAACGGCAGCGGAGGTTCCTTCTCGGTCCTGCTGAACGACGCCCCCCAACTGGACGGGGCCCGCCAGATCGCCGAGGGTTCCTTCACCGGACCGCAGGTGAGCGTCCCCGTGAGCGGCGAGAACGGTGCACCGGCCGAGGCGCAGTACGTGATCATCAACTTCACCGAGCTGCCGCAGCGCTCCAACGCCTCGGCAGACCTCCCCTACGGACTGCGGATCGCCGAAGTACAGGTGCGGTAGCGCCACCCGGGTCACCCGGGAAAACGCGGTTCCTCCGGGCGGTAGTGCGTGCGGTGCACGGAATAGGTTCCCCTATGGTGGTGTTCCACCCTAGAGAAACCCCTCACCGTGAAGGAAGTACTGTGACCGAGGCTGCTGAGTCCACCGACGTCGTGCGTGACGTCGTCATCATCGGATCGGGACCGGCGGGATACACCGCCGCGATCTATGCTGCACGCGCCAACCTGAACCCTCTCGTGGTGGCAGGTTCCGTGACCGCCGGTGGCGAGCTGATGAACACCACCGACGTGGAGAACTTCCCGGGATTCCCCGAGGGGATCATGGGCCCCGAGCTGATGTCGCACCTGGAGAAGCAGGCGACCCGGTTCGGCGCGGAAGTCCTCTATGAGGACGTCGTCAGCGTAGACCTCAAGGCTGAGCCCAAGGTGGTCACCCTGGGCAACGGCACCGAGTTCCGCAGTCACGCGGTCATCCTGGCGACCGGTTCCGCCTACCGGGAGCTCGGCGTGGACGGCGAGAAGCGTTTCTCCGGACACGGCGTGAGCTGGTGTGCCACCTGCGACGGCTTCTTCTTCCGCGACCAGAACATCGCCGTCGTCGGTGGTGGCGACTCCGCCATGGAAGAAGCGCTCTTCCTGACCAAGTTCGCCTCGACCGTCACCGTCATCCATCGACGGGATGAGCTGCGGGCGTCCAAGACCATGGCCGACCGCGCCCTGGCCCACGAGAAGATCAACTTCGTGTGGGACACCGAGGTCACCGGCCTGGATGGGGAGGACAAGCTCAAGAGCCTGAGCCTGCGCAGCCTCAAGACCGGTGCAGAGTCAACCCTGGACGTCACCGGCCTGTTCGTCGCCATCGGTTCCGATCCGCGTGTCGATCTGGTCCGCGACCAGCTCGAGCTGACCGACAAGGGAACCATCAGGGTCGAGTACCCCAGTTCACGCACCTCCGTCCCCGGCGTCTTCGCCGCCGGCGACGTCACCGACCCCACCTACCGGCAGGCCATCACGGCCGCAGGCAGTGGCTGCGTGGCCGCACAGGACGTCGAGCATTACCTGGCGGACGTCAAGGACCTCGCGGCCGTGGCTCGGTAGGGCGACGGTCACCACACACACTCGGCTGGACCTCCGGTCCACGCCATCGATCACCCACACCAGGAGGAACCATGAGCACCATTGACGTCACCGACCAGGACTTCCAGGAGAAGGTCCTCAACTCGGACAAGCCCGTACTCGTCGACTTCTGGGCCGAATGGTGCGGCCCGTGCCGCATGCTCACCCCCGTCCTGGAGGAGCTGGCCGCCGAGAACGAGGACAAGATCACCGTGGCCAAGCTGAACGTGGACGACAACCCCCAGGCCGCCTCCACCTACGGGATCACCAGCATCCCCGCCGTGATGGTCTTCAAGGGGGGCGAGAAGGTCGCCACCTCGATCGGCGCGAAGCCGAAGCAGGTCCTGGAGGCAGAGTTCGCCGAGTACCTCAAGTGACACTTCACTGCTGAAGGATCTTCGTACGAAGGCCCCGCTCCTCCAGGAGCGGGGCCTTAGTGTGTGTAGAGGGTGTCTCTACAGCTTCACGTCAAGACTAACTGGCTGTTTGGTCCTTCATATCTTTAGACCCTGAGGGGTTGATCAGGGTCATGATGCGGTTGAGGTCTTCGACAGACGCAAAGTCGATGGCGATCTTTCCCTTCCGCGCACCCAGGGTGATCTTGACGGTCGTGTCCAGCTGGTCCGTCAGGGAATTCGCCAGATAGTCGAGCCGCTCGTGCCGCTCCGTCCGGGGCGGGCGAGGCTTCGACTTGGCTTGCCTGACGCCCTCGTGCAGCGAGACCAGCTCTTCGGTGGCACGAACGGACAGCCCCTCGGAGACGATCTTCTGGGCCAGCTTCTCCATCTCACCCGGATCGACCAGCCCCAGCAGGGCCCGGGCATGCCCAGCGGACAGTACACCGGAGGCGACCCGTCGCTGCACCAACGGGGGCAACTTGAGAAGCCTGAGGGTATTGGAGATCTGCGGCCGAGAGCGACCGATCCGGCTGGACAACTCATCCTGAGTACACTCGAAGTCCTCCAGGAGTTGCTCGTAGGCAGCGGCCTCTTCCAGGGGGTTCAGCTGGCTGCGGTGCAGGTTCTCCAGGAGGGCATCGCGCAGCAGGGCGGTATCCGCGGTGTGCCGGACGATCGCCGGGATGCTCTCCATGCCTGCCTGCTGGCTGGCGCGCCAACGTCGCTCGCCCATGACGAGTTCGTATGGGCTCGACCCGTCGACGGGGCGGACCACGATCGGCTGGAGCACCCCGACCTCTTGGATGGATGCCACCAGCTCGTCCATGTCATCCTCGTCGAACACTTCCCGGGGCTGACGAGGATTGGGATGGATGTCGGCAACGGCGATGGAGCGCAGCTCCGCAGTCCCCGTGGTCCCGGAGACGCGCGTCTGTCCGGACAGGTCACCCTGCTGATCCTGCGCTAAGGGCAACGCGGACGACTCGAAGGGGTCTTCAACCTCTTCTGTTTGATGCGCTTCAGGGGTGGGGGCGTCCTGCTCATTGCCGCGAGTGGTCCGCGTAGTCCTGGGTTCCAGAGACGGCATGGTCGGTCGCTTCCGACCGTTTCCTGAGACTGCAGTTCGTGCCGCCGGCTGCTTCTTCTCTCCAGCTGCGGAGGATGGTTCAGCCCGCCGGTCCGGAAAGAAGACGTCAACGGGGCGGCGTGCCTCTCGTGCACTCGATTGCTGGGGATCGGCGGGGGCATCCTTGCTCAGGTACCTATCGGCAATGCTGTCCTTGGGGCTCTCATCAGTACCGGCAGCGTCCCCTGGGCTCAGCGCGGTCTCGGAATCTGCCGCCTTGCCGGCATTCCGACCGTCATTCCTGGCGGACGTGTCCGTGTCGACCGGGTTACGGACACTTGGTGCCTCGACCGCAGGTGGTTGATGATCAACAGCGGACAGGGACGAGCCCTGTTTCTCGCTCGCGTCGGAGGAGTCGTCGGACTCCGTGACATCGTCCTCAGGGTCAGTGCTCTGGATGAGCGCTCCTAGTCCCCGACCCAGTCCACGCCGGTTCTTCTTCACGCATTCTCCTCTGTTCGCGACAACGTCACCCTCTA
>JAPFFX010000076.1 GCA_026645375.1 Citricoccus sp. WCRC_4
TGGGCGTCCACGAGGTCGGCATCGATCTCGCGGATGTTCTCCAGGCCGCGGGCGATGCCCTCCTTGGTGATCTCCGTGAAGGTCATCCGGTAGACGGGGACCTTGGGCTTGAGCTCCTGCAGCAGGTGCCAGGCGATGGCCTCGCCCTCGCGGTCGGCGTCAGTGGCGAGGTAGAGGGCGGAGGCGTCCTTGAGCTCGCGCTTGAGCTCGGTCACCCGCTTCTTCTTGTCCGGATACACCACGTAGTAGGGCTCGAAGCCGTTGGTGGTGTCCACGGCGAACTTGCCGTACGGGCCCTTCTTCATGTCCGCCGGCAGGTCCGAGGGCTGCGGGAGGTCCCGGATGTGACCGGCCGAGGCGTCCACCACCCATCCCTCGCCCAGGTACTTGGCGATGGACTTGCTCTTGGCGGGGGACTCCACGATGACGAGTTTGGTCCCGTCGACCTTCTCTGACACTCAGGCTCCTTCTCGGTCGCCGGGCGGACCGCCCGGTGCCCTTCTAATGTAACGGCACCGGCGACCGGTCTCGGATCAGGCCGTGTCAGCCGGGCCGGGTGCCGCGTCGGCGAGGACGGAGACCAGGTAGTAGACACGCTCGGCGTCCACGGAACGCTCCGAGGCGGGGTTGAGCTCCTCGAACTCGTCGATCAGGGCCGCCAGCCGGGACTGGAACTCCGCCCGCTGCTCCGAGTCGACGAAGATCATTCCGGTGGAGAGCACCGGCGGGCGGCGGACCTCGGCGGACCGTTCGGCCTCCTTGTCCTCCGCCTCCCGGCGTGCGACCTCCTTCATGATCCGGTCACGGAAGGTGTTGAGCTGGACGTCGATGAACGCCAGCTTGGAGGTCGGGGTGTGGTTCAGCGAGTCCACCAGCAGGGAGTACCCGGCGGCCTTCCACCGCCGTTCCCGGCCGTCCCCCTCGGAGGGCGAACGCTCGACGAAGCCGTACTTCTCCAGGGCGCGCAGGTGGTAGCTCATGGCCGAGGGCGAGAGACCGCAGCGGGAGGCCAGTTCGGTGGCCGTGCGGGTGGACTGGGACGCGTACAGTTCCTCGAGCGCCTCCAGCCGGGCCTCGTGGGCCAGCGCCCGGATGGCCTGCGGGTCGGAGATGACGACGGGCCGGCGCCCGCCCTGGTCCGACTCGCTCCCGGGGGCCGGAGCGGTCTCAAGTTCGGTCATGGACAGACATTCTAGGCAGGTGTTTCACGTTTGGCGTGACCCGCTTCACAGTACCTCGAGGAATCCGTCCAGGAGCAGTTGCCGCACGGCCGCCGCCAGGGCCCGCTCGGCCTCCGCGTCCAGGTCCAGCAGCCCGGCGACGGCCCCGGTCAGCTGGCCGACGGTGAACTCGCCGTCCGCCGCCGAGAGGAACCCGGCGGTGGCGGTGTCCAGGTGGGCCACCCGGCGGAACCCGCCGCCCTGGCGGGCCAGGATGACCTCGGGGTGTTCCGCGCCGAACCGCTGGTGCCTCTCCTCCGTGACGTCGGCCGGGACCCGCACGTGCAGGCCGGGCACGGCTGCGCCTTCCACGAGGTCCCACCGCTCCACCGCCGCGCCCCAGGCCGGGCCCAGGGGGTGCTGGAGCTCACCCTCGAGGTCCTCGGTCCGGACCCGCCCGGCCCGCGGGGCCTCCGGGCGGCGCAGCCACAGGTAGCCGAAACCGACGGCGGCCACGCCCCGGGCGTCGAAGTCCTCCAGGTAGCGCCGGTAGCCGGCCGCGTAGCCCTCCGGGTCGTACTGCTCGGAGGAGTCCTGCAGCCACGTCTCGGCGTAGCGGGCCGGATCGGCCACGTCACGCTGGATGAGCCAGGCGTCGGTGCCGGCCGGGATCCAGTCGCGCAGCCGGGCGTCCCAGCCGCCGTCCGCATCGTGGAGTTCCCAGTTGCCCAGCAGTTGTGCCGTCCCGCCCGGTTCGAGGTGCCCCGGCAGCCGGCGCACGAGGTCGGCGAGCAGCCGGTCTCCCTCCCGGCCGCCGTCGCGGTAGGTGTTGATGCCGTCCGCGTCGCCCGCCGTCCGCGGCGTGATGACGAACGGCGGGTTGGAGACCACGAGGTCGAACCGCTCCCCGGCCACCGGGTCCAGCAGGTCCCCGGCCCTGAGGGTGACCCGCCCGCCCGGGGCGAAGGGGTCCTCGTCCGGGTCCAGGCCCAGCGCCCCGGCGTTGAGCAGCAGGTTGAAGGCGGTGAAGTCCAGGGCGCGCCCGGACAGGTCCGTGGCCGTGACGTGCCCGGCGTGCGAGAGCAGGTGCAGGGTCTGGATGCCGCAGCCGACCCCGAGGTCCAGGGCGCGGGCGACCGGCTGGCGGATGACGTTCCCGGCCAGGGTCAACGAGGCCCGCCCGATGCCCAGGACGTGCCAGGGCGGAAGCACCCCGCGGGTCTGCAGTGCGGTCTGGTCGCTGGCGATCCACGCCTCGCCGAGGTCATCCGAGCAGTAGGGCGACAGGTCCACGGCGGGGTGGAAGTGCCCCTCGCCGATCCAGCCGAGGTTCAGCCCCGCCGCCCCGCCGGCCCCCAGCGATGGCAGTGCGGCGTCCAGCGCCCCGACCGGCACCGCGTCGCCGAGCATCCAGCAGGACACGACGGCGGCG